>JBATYS010000459.1:0-1830 GCA_049674205.1 Candidatus Aminicenantaceae bacterium | reverse complement strand
GACCACTGCTCTCCGATCTCGGACACAACGATCATTTCCTCCATGGCATCAGCGACCGATCATATCGACCATGTTCGCACACAAATTCCGTATGCTTTTGCGGCTGCGGGAGCAGCCATTGTTCTGTTTCTTATCTTTGGTTTTGTCCTATAACAGTTTCTCTGCCTGATATTTAGGGGCTGGGATCAGTTTTTCAGGAACTGAAGATTCATGAATAGACGCTGTCGCTTGTTTCTTTTTTTTATCCTCCTTCCAGTTATCTGTGGGTCCGTGTTTTCCGCCCAGGAGGAGGGATTGATCCCTCATTCCGAAGCCATCCGGAAGTATAAAGACTTCCTCAACCTTTACATGGTGTTGGACAAAGTTCCCGGCCTCTCTGTCAGTTTTCTAAAAGATGGTGTTGTCTGGATCGAAGGGTTCGGCTATTCAGACCTGGAAAATTTTGTTCCGGCAAAACCGGAAAGCGCCTATCGTCTCGCATCGATCACAAAGACAATCACTGCCATGGCAGTCTTACAGCTTGTGGAGAAGGGAAAGATCGACCTGGATGCTGAAGTCCAGACATATGTCCCCTATTTCCCGAAAAAAAAATGGCCGGTCACTGTCAGGCAGCTTTTAGGCCACATCGGCGGCATTAGCCACTACAACAACTATGACCTCGAGGGGCATATCAAAGTCCACAAAAACACAAGGGAAGCCTTAGCGATCTTCCAGGATTTCCCCCTGGTTGCCGAGCCGGGTTCAAAGTATAACTATTCCACCTATGGTTACAACCTGTTGGGAGCTGTGATCGAAGAGGCTTCAGGCCAGTCCTACGGCGATTACATCAAAAAGCACATTTTTGAGCCCCTCGGCATGACCAATTCCAGGCTCGATGACCCCGTGGATATCATACCCAACCGTGTGCGAGGATACAGTCTGGCCCAAGGGCAACATAAGAATTCGGAATACGTGGATATTTCCAGCCGATTTGCTGGAGGCGGCACACGGTCCACCGTGGTAGACCTTCTGAAATACGCAATCGGCATTTTGGACAGGAAGCTTTTACAGACCGAGACATACAGACAGATGTTCGCACCCATGGTTCTCAAGAACGGACGATATACCACATACGGCATGGGATGGAATGTCCACCCCTTGAACGGGCACTTCTGTATCCAACATGGAGGCTCTCAAGCGGAGACAAAGACATTCCTCCTCATCCTTCCCACAGAGCGGTTCGCCATAGCCATCGCTTCCAATCTGGAAAGTTTCGACCGCATGTTCTATGTCACCAAGCTGGCCGAGCTTGTCCTCGATGAAGACATCGGTCTCGAGATATACATCACAGACAGGAGTGGAAGATTCATGTTCGAGACCTGCCGCGCGGTCTTTTCCCAGGGTCTCAGTGACTATGACTGGAATAGGAGACATACGGCTCAGGACAACAAAGATCTCGCTGAAGCTTTCTCCTATTTCCATCAGAACGTCAGCCGGAGCGCCTTGCGGAGAAATTTTGGAGCTGCGAGCAGGAGGATCGATGAGGGATTCCATCCTGTCGGAAAGAATGCCATGATCAAAGTCGGCAGCTACATGGCATCGGCACTCGAAGTTGCCTATGGAAGAGAAAAACTCAAAAGTTATCACAAAGGCGGCCCCCTTGAATTCTTCAGTGATTACATAAAAATCAGCAGAGAATGGCACACGAGTCAACGCCCATACCAATTCACGGCGACTTTTACCGATGTAATTGATTCATGGAAAAAAGAATGGGACATCGTATATACCGAAGAGATGCGAAATATAACCCTCTCTCCTCGATCGGATTTTCAACATCTGTCCTCACTCCTA
>JBATYS010000458.1:0-4775 GCA_049674205.1 Candidatus Aminicenantaceae bacterium | reverse complement strand
ATAATGGATATAGAGGCATCGTTATCGCAGGGACAGGTCTCGGCCATGTGAATAAGCCGCTTTATCCTGCCATACTCAGAGCGGTCAAGAAGAACGTAACTATCTACATGACGGTTCAGACCATCTGGGGCTATGTCCACATGTACGTCTATGATACGGGGAGAGATCTCATGGCAAAGGGCATTATTCCTGCGGGGAACATGTTGCCTGAAGTAGCATATATCAAACTGGGATGGGCTTTGGGACAGACGGACGACCTCGATAAGGTGAAGGAGATCATGCTCACTCCCATCAATGATGAAATTACAGAGCGGGAACCATATAATGGTTATCTCGTTTATCAAGGGGGAGTGCCGGAGGTCGAAGATTTTATCCGAAAATTCCGCAAATAAATGCAAATCGGCCTGCTCAAAGAATGTATCGCTCAGGACAAGATCAAACCCATAAACACAAAAATTGTAGCATCGATCATCATCGGTGCTCTCGATGGCTTGATGCTTCAGTGGATCATGGACCGGAATGTATTTGATCTGAAAGAGGCTGTGCATTCCACCGCCCGATTGGTCATAGACGGAATGAAGAAGGAAAAATAAATGAGAGAATTTCTTTTAAAAAAACTCGCCCACTGGCATTCTTCCTATGCGGGGAGGATGCTTTTGATCGTATGTCTCCTGACGATCGTGTTCGGTTTTTTTGCTGGCCATTTAAAAGTCACTATGCGGTGGTCTGACCTGTTGCCCTCAAAAGACCGGCGTACTATTGAGTTCAATAAGATCATCGAGGAGTTTGTCTCTGCCACAAGCCTTGTTGTCGTTGTAGAAGGGGAGGAAGGGCGGATAAAGCAATTTGCCGATGCTCTTGCGCCTCGGGTTTTAGAAACCACTCACACTCGGGGAAATAGTCAAAAATTGTTTCGCCGGGTGGATTACAAGACCGAGATCGATTTCCTGAAAGAGCATGGATTGATGCTCATCAAAGCAGAAGATCTCAGAAATCTCAAAGATATCTTTATGGATCCAAACCTGACTGGCCTTCTGGTCAACCTGAATAACTCTATGGAAAAGGAATATGTCGGCCAGGAAGAATCCATTTCCACGCGCGAAAAAGAGGATGGGGCAGTTGTGTTCCTAGACGGGATCGAGAGCCTCATGGAGGGATTGAAGAACGTGGCCAAGGGGGAGGAGATCTCTGCGAGAGATATTCAAGGAATAGCGGATAAACTCCTGTACGGAGAGTCCTATTTTCTCTCTTATGACGAGAAAGCCCTGGTCTTGAATGTGATTCCTAACTTCACGATGATGGATACTGACCTTATGGTTGTGGGGACGGATTCGGTCCAGGAAATTTTGGATGAGATGCGAGTGGACTATCCAGATGTCCGCGCAGGTCTCACCGGAATGATCGCCATCGGCCGGGATGAGATGGTTTATGCCGAGCAGAGCCTGGGATATACCACTTTGATCGCTGTCCTCGCCATCCTGCTCCTTCTCATGGTTTCCTTCCGGATGTGGGTGGCTCCTGTGCTTGCTATAGCCAACCTTCTTGTGGGACTCATCTGGGCTGTGGGGACAGCTGCGGTAGTCGTGGGGCAGTTGAACATCATGACGCAGATGATGGCTGTGATCCTTCTGGGTTTGGGCATTGACTTCTCCATTCATATCATCTCCGGATTTACGGAATGGAGGGCTGCAGGCGACTCCATTGCCGGGGCCATGGAAAAGACATTTGTAAAGACAGGAAAGGGGATATTGACCGGAGGGGTGACTACGGCATGTGCCTTCTTGACTATGAGCATCAGCCAATCACGTGGCCTCAAAGAGATGGGGATCGCGACTGGATCTGGTCTGTTGGCTATTCTTTTAGCCACGTTTCTATTCTTGCCCTCTCTTTTGGTTATCAGGGAGCGTCATCTCGAAAAAAGACGAGAAAAGAAAAAGGATACAGAACCGATTGCGCAGCGTGACATTAGTTTCCGGTTTCTGGGTCACATGGCTGTATGGTTGAGTCGGCATTATGTGTTCACGATCTTGTTTTCACTGTTCCTCACTCTTCTGTTTGCCTGGTTTGGCTCTGAGATCACTTTTGATCAAAACTACATGAATATCGAACCCAAAGGGCTGACCTCTATAGAACTCCAGGATGTTGTACTCGAGAAATTTGATATGAGCATGGATTATGCCCTGATTTTGGCCGATGATGTCGATGAATCCAGAGAGCTTGCAAGAGCTTACAGAGAGCTTGGATCAGTGGCTGTGACAGAGGATATCTCTCTCTACCTGCCTTCTTCCGAGCAGCAACAGAACAGGATCCCCCACATTGTGGAAATCGTTGAGAAAGTGCAAGCCACTCCTGTCGAAGAAGGCGTCGTATGGGATGGTATCCTCAAGTTACATGAAGAAGTGGAACGTCTTGAGATGAATATCATGGAAATGCAGGATATGGCTTATCTCGGCGGTCAGGACAAAGTGGATGACAAATGCAAATCTATAGTAGGAGATCCGGAAAAACCTGAATCCCAAAACATCATCAAGGAGTTGCTGCGGCTTTTAGAGGCGGATCAAGAACAACTCCTGGGCGGATTGTCCAGTTTTCAAGAGCGTTTTGCTCCCTATTTCAAGAGATCTGTGATCCAGATGGCGAGCACAGAATCGATCAAGCTGGAGGACCTGCCGGTCTCCATTCTTGACCGGTACAGCAATAAGACACGAGAGCAGTTTTTAGTGACGGTCTTTCCCCAGGGTAATATCTGGCAGGATGCCGAATTTCTTCATCGATTCGATGATGATCTGGAAAGGGTGAGCGACAAAGCCACAGGAATGCCTCCCGTCTTTCGGGCATTGATCGAGATCATCGGACGGGACGGACGGAATGCCGTGTTTCTCACGCTGATCATCGTCTTTCTTTTGCTCTTGGTCGATTTTCGAAGTCCTGTGGCTGCTTTGATGGCTATGATCCCCCTGGCCTGTGGGGTGGTCTGGATGGTGGGGCTGATGAAGCTGACTGGCATGCAGATCACAGTGATGAATATCATGGCCCTTCCGATGATCGTGGGGATCGGGATCGATGACGGCGTTCACATCGTGCACCGATGGAGACATGAGGGAAAGAGGAATATAAACACTGTTTTTTCTAGCACTGGGAAGGCAATCCTCCTCACATCTCTCACCACAATGCTGGCATTTGGGTCGCTCGTTTTTTCAATCTGGCGTGGCTTCGGACATCTGGGAGGAGCACTATTCATCGGTGTTGGTGCCTGCTTCCTGGCTACCGTTTTCATCCTTCCTGGTATCATCGGATTCTTTGCAAGGAAAAGCTCCTAAAAATGCTGTGTGCGATCTTTGTTTTAACTCTAACTCATATATTTCTGATACGTATATCAAAATGGCGATACAGTGAAAAATTTAATAAATGGGAAGGATCCTCCAATGTCTCAATCCATCAATTCTCCAACAGCTAAAGACAGACTTGGGCTCGATCGTTATGGGAGACGAGGTTTATTTATAGGAGTAATAAGCATTGTCCCTATGCTCGCCATTCTGCTGGTATCCGCTGGTACGATCAAGTGGATAAATGCTTGGGTGATGGCAGGATTGTATTTAGTGCTGACTGTGATCTATTCAGCCGTTATGATCAAGAAAAATCCCGAACTTCTTAATGAACGGGGAAAATTCATGAAGGTGGGTACCAAAACATTTGACAAATTCTTCTATGCCTTTTGGAGGCCACTCAGCTTAGTAGCACTGATAATTGCGGGCTTCGATGCGGTGCGGTATGGATGGTCGCACATGTCACTTACGCTGAATGCACTTGGTTTGACCTTGTTAGTCCTTGGTGTTTCTCTACCTCTTTGGGCTATGGCGGTCAATACTCATTTTGAGGCAACTGTACGGATTCAAGTGGACAGGAATCATCAGGTGTGTGTGGCTGGTCCCTATAAATCAGTCAGACATCCGGGCTATGTGGGTGCAATACTGACGACTTTGGGAATGCCACTCATCCTAAGTTCCTTGTGGGCATTCCTCCCCAGTGTGGCCATAATTTTTCTGTTCATTTTTCGGACAGCCATGGAGGATCGTACTTTAACAAAGGAGTTGTCAGGTTATAAAGAATACACAGAAGTGACGCGTTATCGCTTAATACCATTGATATGGTGATAAAATGATAGCAAAAAAGGATGTTGTCAAATCACGAACGGAGGTCATGTGATAAAACAGTTATTGACCGCAGTTTTAATGATCCTGCTTTTCGCTGTGATCGTTTTCTGTCAGGTTCTCACGGGCGAAGATATCATCCAAAAGGTCAACGATACGATGAATGTCGAAACGAGTCATGGCAGGGCGAAGATGACCATCGTGACCACATCGGGAAGCAAACGGACATTCGTTCAAGAATCATGGAGCAAAGATAAAGGAGAGAAAAACCTAGTGCGTTACTTAGAACCACAGAGGGTTAAAGATCAGGCCGTGCTGATGCTGAACAATGCGGATGACATCTGGATGTTCTTCCCCCGCACGCAGCGGGTGAGGAAATTGGCGACCCATGCCAAGAAACAAAAAATGCAGGGCAGCGATTTTTCCTACGAGGATATGGGAAGCGGTAATGCCTTCATAGAGGACTATGTGTCCAAGAGGCTGGAGGATGAGGAAAGTGAAGGATATGACTGTTATAAGTTGGAGCTCACGCGCAAACCGGAGAGCGATCTGTCCTATTCCCGGTTGATCATCTGGGTCATAAAGGAGAATTTTGTGCCCATCGCCATCGATTATTATGACGAT
>JBATYS010000457.1:0-17269 GCA_049674205.1 Candidatus Aminicenantaceae bacterium | reverse complement strand
TCCGCCCAATGTACGGATGAGAGAGTCAATCAGATCACTCCCATGCTCTTCCAGAAGTACAAGTCCGCTGAGGAATTTGCGCGGGCGAACCAGGGAGAATTGGAGGAGGAGATCCGCTCTACAGGATTTTTTCGGAACAAGGCCAAAAATATCATCGGAGCATCCACTAAGGTCGTCGAGGATTTTTCGGGCAAAGTCCCGGATAACATGGCAGACCTCATCACTCTACCTGGAGTAGCGAGAAAAACAGCGAACATCGTACTGTCCAGTGGATATCAGAAGTCCGAAGGGATCGCCGTGGACACTCACGTCAAGAGGCTTTCGGGGCGACTGGGGCTGAGCAGCGAAAAGAATCCCGACAAGATCGAACAGGACCTGTTGGTGATCGTTCCTAGAGAAGACTGGATCGATTTTAATTACATGCTCGTGAATCACGGCCGGCAGGTCTGTCAGGCGCGAAAACCCCGGTGTTTGGAATGCCCTCTAGGCCATCTCTGTCCCTTTTTCCAATCTTCCAGCCAAAGCTGATCCTGGAATCATTTGCAAAGCCATATGGGAAGAATTTTCGAGTGTTCCAATTGGTGTTTTCGAAAACGAAATTCCTCCTCAGTTTCCCCAGCGAGGAAACTTCGCTCGGACGTGGGGGCCTTCCTCACATCTCCCGCCGGGAGATGTACCATGCCCGCCTAGAGTCCTTCTCACGGTTTTCTCAACCACACAATTGGGACACTCAATAACGCATTGTGAATTTATGCCATCATGGTTTTAGGGACGCTTGGAGAGATTCCGTATGGCTATCATTAAAGCCCAATTTCTGGTAAATTGTTTTTATAAGCGATCTTTGCGTACGGATGAGTCCATGAACATTTTTTGCCATCATTTCGGGATTCTGGCGAGGAATCCCAATGAGCTCAAGGAGTTCTATATAAAGTGCTTAGGGTTTGAAGAGGGAGAGACACGACTTCTCCCGGCCGACCTGGTAGACCAGATATTTAATATTCCTTCCCCCTGTTATCTCACAAAACTCAGGCGCGGCTCTTTGGTCCTCGAGGTCTTTTCCCTCACCGATCTTCAAACGCACAAAAGGAAATCTGCTACTCTTGGGTACAATCATTGGGGCATGGGAGTGGAGGATAAGGAACAATTTGTTCAAGATCTCAAACAGAAAAGCGTCCCTGTCATGGAGATCGAACACTCAGGTCGAATGATCTATTTTGTCAAAGATCCTGAAGGGAACCTTATTGAGATTTATGAAGTGAAAGGATAGGGCATATGCTTAAAGAGGCCATGCTCTACCGCTCGTTGGATGGGCAGAGGTTGGTCTGCGACCTGTGCAGTCATCGCTGCGAGATCGTTCCAGGAAAGTTCGGCATCTGCGGCGTACGACAAAACAGAGAGGGCAATCTTTTTACGCACGTCTATGGAGAATTGATTGCTGCCCATGTGGATCCCATAGAGAAAAAACCCCTGTATCATTATTTGCCCGGCTCGACTGCTTTTTCTGTCGCAACGATCGGCTGCAATTTTCGATGTCCGTTTTGTCAAAACTGGCAGATCTCCCAAAAATCGAAGCGAAAGGGGGATGCTGGCTCCAGCGAATCCTCTTCACCTGCAGAGGTGGTGAGGGCTGCGAAAAATCAAGGATGTCAGAGCATTTCATATACATACACAGAGCCCACTGTGTTCTTCGAGTTTGCCTACGACACCGCAAAACTCGCCAAAAAAGAAGGTCTCGGGAACTCGTTTGTGACCAATGGTTACATGACGCCTGAGGCCCTGGAGACCATTAATCCCTACCTCGATGCCTGTAACGTCGACCTCAAGTCTTTCAGTGACAGATTCTACCAAGAAATGTGCAAGGCTCATTTGGAGCCTGTTTGTACATCCATCCGGTTGATGAAGACTCTTGGTATTTGGGTGGAGATCACCACCCTGATCATTCCCGGCCAGAATGATTCGAACGAAGAATTGACAGAGATCGCACGGTTCATCGTCGATGTGGACCCTGACATCCCCTGGCATATCAGCCGTTTCCATCCGGATTATAATTTTATAGAAACATCTGCCACACCTGTGGAAACTCTGCGTAAAGCCTATTCCATAGGAAAAAAAGAAGGCCTGCGCTACATCTACATCGGAAATGTCCTGGGAGAGGCTGAGGACACCCGTTGCCCAAATTGTGGGGAGTCTCTCATCCAGAGGACTGGCTTTTATATCAAAAAGAACAAGATCGTTAGTGAGAAGTGCTCTTTTTGTGGGTATCCGATTGCTGGGGTATTCTAGTGCCTCAAGACAACCTGAAAAAATATCAGTTCTTAGAGCACACTGCAGATGCAAAGTTTCAGGCATTCGGGCGGAGCCTGGAAGAGGCGTTTGTCAACGCGGTCTATGCTACGGTGTCTCTCATGTGGGACAGGGAAAAGATCGGGAGAAAGATCCAACAGCCGGTCAAGGTCCAAGGTCGTGACCTCGAACAGCTCCTTGTGAATTTTTTGGAGGAAATCCTGTACCTCCTGGATTCCCAGATGTTTCTTCTCCACTCCGCGGAAAAGATCAAGATCCGGAGGGAGGCTGAGATGTACATGCTCGAAGGTCATTTTCTTGGCGACGACTATGGAAAGCATTATCAGCCTTACGGAGATGTAAAAGCCATAACTTATAGTGAGATGGAGATCCACACCAACGATCTTTTCATGGTGCAAGTTGTGGTGGATGTATGAGGTGAAACGATGGAGTTAGAAAGGATCAACGCATACACCTACAAGATCTTGAAACATGGGAACATGAAGGTTCCAACAGTGATCTATACCTCATCCAAACTTCTGGAGAGCATCAAACGTGACCGGACTCTTGAGCAGGCACAGAATGTGGCTTGCCTGCCCGGGATCCAGAAGATGGCGTACGTCATGCCGGATGGCCACCAGGGTTACGGTTTTCCCATAGGGGGCGTGGCGGCTTTTGACCTCGATAACGGGATCATTTCTCCTGGGGGTGTGGGATATGACATCAACTGTGGTGTCAGACTCTTGAAAACAGATTTTATGGAAAAAGATGTGGAGGCAAAAAAAACGGAGCTTCTTGCTCAGATCTTTCGGTCCGTGCCAGCCGGAGTTGGGAAGGGGGGAATGTTCCAGCTCAGCCGTCGAGTCCTTGAAAATGTCTGTCTGAAGGGAGCAGAATGGGCTGTGGACAATGGGTATGGAACGCGCGTGGATCTCGAACGAACTGAAGAATATGGACGGATGAAAAGCGCAGACCCCAACTATTTGTCCAAACGAGCGATCGAGAGAGGCATTCCTCAGTTGGGCACCCTGGGTGCGGGAAACCATTTCTTGGAGATACAAAAGGTTGATATTATTTATGATCCGGATGTCGCAAAAATCTTTGGGATCCATTCTTTGGGGCAGATCCTGGTCATGATCCATTGTGGAAGCCGGGGGCTCGGTCATCAGGTCGCTTCCGATTATATCCGGGCCATGGAGAATAAGTATAGAACATCTGGTTTACCCGACAGAGAACTTGTAAATGCACCAATCCGTTCAGAGTTGGGCCGGCAATACTACAAATCCATGGGTGCTGCGGTAAACTTTGCCTTTGCCAATAGGCAGATGATCGCCCATTGTGTCCGGGATGTTTTTCAAAAAGTTTTGGGCAGCTCTAAAGGCATGGACCAGGTTTATGATGTCTGCCATAATGTGGCCAAATTCGAGAAACATGAGATCGATGGCAAAGAGAAAGATGTTTGTATCCACCGGAAAGGTGCAACGCGGAGCTTCGGTCCCGGCCGTGAGGAGATCCCAGAGGTGTACCGTTCGGTGGGTCAACCGGTCATCATACCGGGAAGCATGGGGACAGCGTCTTATATTCTGGTAGGGACACGACAGGCCGAGAAGTTGAGTTTTGGCTCGACGGCCCATGGAGCGGGACGGATGATGTCCAGGCATGAGGCTCGCCGACGGTTCCGGGGGGAGCAGATAAAACAAGACCTGGCGGAGAAGGGAATTGAGCTCCAATCCACCAACTGGAGAGGGGTTGCCGAGGAGGCAGCCCAGGCCTACAAAGACGTCGATGAGGTGGTTAGGGTGTCCCACGAGGTGGGCATCGGAAAGCTTGTTGTCCGCGTAGTCCCTGTGGGTGTGATGAAAGGCTAGCCCTTGAATCGTTGGATCTTACGTTTGGTGAGGTTGATTGTTTTTGTGATCTTGATCCCCCGGGGGCAGACTCTCGTACATTCGAAACGGCTTTCGCAAGGCCAGATCCCGTCGGGATAATCCAGCTGGGGGAGACGCTCTTCAAATCCTTCGTCACGGCTGTCATCGTTGAATCTAGCAGCCTGGACAACAGCGGCAGGACCTAAAAAATTGGGATTGACTTCCTGGATGACCGGGCAGGCCGAATAACAGGATACACAGAGGATACACTTTGTTCCCTCTTCGAATTTTTGTCTTTCATCAGGTGTTTGCCGGAACTCCTTCTCTTTCGGCTCCTTGGAGCTCATAAAATAAGGTTTTACGTGCATGTAGTTTTCGAAAAATTTGTGTTGATCGACCATAAGATCTCTCTGGATGGGCAGATTGCGCAGAGGCTCCACTTGGATAACGGCCCCTTCTGCCTGGGCAACATCTTGTATGAGAGTCTTACAGGCCAAACGCTCCTTCCCATTGATGATCATGGCATCCGAACCACACACCCCATGGGCGCAACTTCTGCGGATCCCTAGGGTGGAGTCTTGTGTTCCTTTGATATCCAAAAGAACTGTGAGAAGCCTATCCGCAGGCTCTGCGTCGATCTCATATTTTTGGGTGTAGGGTTCAGTATCGAATTCAGGATTGAACCGTTGGATCTCCACAAATATCTTCATTGTCCCTCTCTCTCAATATTTCCGGGGTTTAGGTGCCCACCGGGAAATGTCGACATTTTTATAATCCAGCCTGATCTTTTCGCCCTCTAGCCACGCCAGTGTATGCTTGAGCCAGTTTTGGTCATCTCGTTCCGGGTAGTCTTCCCGCGCATGTGCGCCGCGGCTTTCCTGTCTGTTTAGAGCGCAGGCGGTCACCATGTATGCCAAGTCCAAGAGATGACCCAGCTCCAGGACCTCGAGCACTTGTGTGTTAAAGGCCTTGCTGGGATCGTTGGCCCTTATTTGTGTGTATACCTGTCGCATTTCTCTTAAAGCTGTTATTGCTTTTGCCATATTTTCCCCATTACGGTAGATCCCCACATTTTCCATCATCACACGTTGCATCTTCTGGCGCAGAGATTCCGGGTTGGGACCGTTCCCATGACTCCTGAGCTCGGCGAGCCTAGCCTGTGATGGTTCGCCCACGTCAGGAGAGACAGTCCCAAGATCAGCGCCCTTTACGTATTGGGCCATGTGTTGTCCTGCACGGCGGCCGTAGACGATCAACTCGACGAGGCTGTTAGTGCCAAGCCTGTTTGCACCATGCACAGAGACACACGCACATTCCCCGGCTGCATACAACCCTTGGTATGTGGTGCCCTGGCTGTCGAAGATGACTCTTCCGTCGAGGTCTGTGGGGATGCCTCCCATGGCATAGTGGGCTGTGGGGTGGACGGACATGGGTTCGTTTGCCGGATCGACACCCAAGTAATTGCGAGAGAATTCAGCAATATCAGGGAGTTTGGTCTCTATCTTTTCTTTCCCCAGGTGAGTCGCATCCAGATGGATAAAATCGTCGACTGATCCATCCCCCTTGATCCCCCTGAATTCTCGGATCTCAGAGTGAATGGCCCTGGCGATCATGTCCCGGGGAGCCAAGTCCAATAGCGTGGGCGCATACCTCTCCATGAAACGCTCTCCCTTGGCATTTCGCAGAATTCCTCCCTCCCCCCGGACTCCTTCTGTGATGAGGATTCCCAATCCGCGAATTCCTGTAGGATGGAACTGGTAAAATTCCAGATCTTCGAGGGGAACACCACGGTTGACCAACAGGGCTTGGCCATCACCCGTGTTTGCGTAAGCATTGGATGTGATTCGGAACATGCGACCGAAACCTCCTGTCGCAAACAGGACCGCCTTTGCTTTAAAGGTGAGGATCTCCCCGGTCGAGAGCTTTATTGTGACAAGTCCTCTACATCGCTGGCCCTCGATGATAACATCCAAGAGATAATATTCGTCAAAGAAGGTCACATTGTTTTTGATGCACTGCTGGTAGAGTGTTTGAAGGATCATATGGCCGGTCCTGTCCGCAGCATAACAGGCTCGCCGGACCGGTGCCTCACCGAAGTTCCGAGTATGTCCCCCAAACCTCCTCTGGTCGATGAGCCCATCAGGCGTACGGCTGAAAGGCAGACCCTTGTTTTCGAGCTCGTAGACAGCTTGGATAGCGTCTTCTGCGAGAAGAATGGCAGCATTTTGGTCGGTGAGATAGTCTCCACCCTTGACGGTGTCAAAAGCATGCCATTCGGGTTTGTCCTCTTCGAGGTTCCCTAGCGCAGCGCCTATCCCACCTTGTGCCGCTCCAGTATGGGACCTGATGGGGAAGAGTTTGGACAACACAGCAGTTTTTCCCGCTTTGCTGGCTTCGAGGGCCGCGTACAGCCCTGCTCCACCCGCGCCAACGATGAGAGCATCGTATTCATGCATGGGATTTCCTCCCCGATTAAAAGATGGACTTTTTACAATAATTTCTGTCGCTACAATTGTCAAGGCTTGCCACGGTAAGGGATACATTTCAAAATCCGTGATGCTATGAGGACAGCCCGGATCCGAGCGAAGTTTCCTCGCTGGGGAAACTGAGAGTGTTTTTGATATCATTCAATCTGATCATTCGGGACGCACCAAAACGGATTTGGAAACGCTAGCACTGGCTGTCCTGTATTTGACCTCGATGAGCGACTGCTCTAAAATGATGGACAACAATCGATCGCTCTTCATATTTTCGGATAAATCCTATGAATCCATAGAGGAGGTTGTTGATGACGAATAATACTCGCAAAGAAAAAGATTTTCTTGGGGAGCTCTTCGTACCCGAAGATGCCTATTATGGGATCCAGTCTCTCAGGGCTTCAATAAATTTCCCGATAAGCGGCCTGAAAAATCCCTCCAGTATGGTCAGAGCTATGGCTCAGGTCAAACGTGCCGCAGCATCCGTTCATCGGGAATTGGGACAGCTCGAGGAGGAGAAGGCCAACGCGATAGAGGACACTTGTCTCGAGATTCTAGAGGGAAAATGGGAGGATCAATTCATCGTGGATGTGTTTCAGATGGGAGCTGGGACCTCCTTTCACATGAACTGTAATGAGGTGATCGCCAACCGGGCGGAAGAGATGTTGGGCGGAACAAGAGGTGAGTATACTCTCGTCCATCCCAATGACCATGTCAATATGGGCCAGAGCACAAACGATGTTTTTCCAACGGCCATGCGCTTGGCAGCGCTCGCGCTTCTCAAGGAGGACCTTTATCCGGTGTTAAAGGAGATGAAAGATACCTTTGACGCTAAGGCTGATGAGTTTGATGGTATCATCAAGTCCGGAAGAACTCATCTTCAGGATGCTGCTCCCATCCGGTTAGGGCAGGAATTCAGAGCCTACGGAAAAACGTTATCCCAGGCACGCCTCTTTCTCGAATCTGCGGAACGTTCCCTTTATGCCCTTGGGATCGGGGGAAGTGCTGTGGGTACAGGATTAAACACTCTGCCAGAATATGCAGGATTGATGGTAGACCGTCTTTCCGAACAGACGGGATTCTCTCTTGTTCCTGCAGATGATCTCAGGGAAGCGATGCAGAGCATGCGACCCATGACGGAAGTGTCTTCGGGCCTGAGAAACCTGGCTGTCGAGTTGAACCGGATCGCCAATGACCTCCGCCTCCTTTCCTCAGGCCCGAAAACAGGCCTTGCAGAGATCACCCTGCCAGCCGTTGCTCCGGGTTCATCCATGATGCCCGGGAAAGTCAACCCATCCATGCTGGAGATGTTGAATATGGTGTGCTATCAGGTTTTTGGCAGTGACCTGGTTGTCAGCGGAGCTGCTCAAGCTGGCCAGTTGGAGCTCAACGTGATGATGCCTGTCATCGCTTTTAACCTCGACTTCATGATCTCCATCCTTGCCAATGCTCTGAAAGAGGTTAGGTCGCGTTGCATCCAGGGCATTGTGGCGAATAGTGAGCGCTGTCGTAAGTATGCTCAACAGAGTTTGGGGATCGTTACCGCCCTGTCTCCCCATATCGGGTATCTTCGATCTTCGGAGGTGGCCAGCCTGGCCCTCAGAGAGGGGAAGAGCTTGGTTGAGGTTCTGGAGTCCAAGGGTTATCTGGACAAAGAGAGCATAGAAGCCATCCTCGATCCATGGAAAATGACAGAGCCTGGTATTCCCGGCAAACCTAAAACGGGGAAAAGCAAGCCGTGATGCTTACATTCCGGCCATAAAGTTTGACAATTCCCTGTCTTGTCTTTTATTGTAGGAAAACCATGAAAGTGATGCTCGCGGGATACAACGTCGACAGTTCTGTCATCGATGAACTGAAAAAGAACAGTCCGTCCCTCCGGAATGTCACTCCTGAGACCATGTCCGCCGCTTATGCGCGCATTTCGCGGGATCCGCGCTCTGTAGATGTTTTGAGGGCTGTGGCCAGATCTGAGGTTGAGAGGGCCAGGCGGTCGAACAGAACCATCATCTTCAAAATGGGACACCATTCTGTGGCTGAACACGCCGTCTTTAATTTTGACATTATCGGCGTCAGCCGTCTGGCCATTGAGGAGATCGAAAAGTTCCGTCTCTGCTCATACACGGAAAAATCTCAACGCTACATCAAGCTGGATGATGACTTTCTCCTACCAGAAGAGGTAAAGAAAGCTGGAAAACAGAAGACCTTTCTTAGCATCATCAAGATCCAGAACGCCCTTTACCATGAACTCTATAAAAAGCTCAAACCCTATTTTTTTGAAATGTTCCCGAAGCTTGCGAACAATCCCAAGAAGCATTCGATCCTGACTGGCTGGGCGAAGGAGGATGCCCGGTATTGTGTGAGCCTGGCGACTCTGGGTCAGTTGGGGATGACTGCCAACGCAAGAAACTTGGAATTTCTCATCCGGCGCTTTGCCTCCAATGATCTGTCTGAGATCAGGGAACTCAACCAGAAGATATATACACTCGCAAAAACAGTAGCTCCCTCGATATTGCTTTTCACAGAAGCCAATGATTTTGATGCCAAAACATATAAAAACCTCGGGGAGACGGCAGGGACTCTCTCCATAGAACAAAATGGGCGCGGCCATGGAAAAGGAAAGAACGGGAAGGAAATAGGAGAGGATGAATCTGTCCAACTGGTGGATCACACGGCTGATGGTGATACAAAGCTGGTCGCCGCACTGCTGCACACGTCTTTGAGACACTCATACGAAGAGTGTCTGGCGAAGGCAGAGGCCTTAGATGCGGAGCAGAAAAAAAACCTCTGCAAGACCGCGTTCGAACACATGGAATTTTTTGATGGGGTCCTCAGGGAGTTCGAGTACGTAGACCTGACGTTTGAATTGGTGATATCCGCCACATGTTTTGCCCAACTCAAAAGACATCGAATGGCCACCTTGACCGCGCAATCCTATAACCTGGATTTGGGTGTCACTGTGCCTCCATCTATTAGAGATATCGGAGCCGAAAAGGATTTTCTAGGTGTCATCGATCAAACAGAAGAGTGTTTCAGGACACTGAGAGATTCTCTGAGAACAGGTGCAGAATATGTGCTCACAAATGCCCACAAAAGACGTGTCCTGATGAAAGTCAATGCCAGGGAGTTATACCATATGGTAAGGCTCAGAGAGGACGCGACCGCGCAGTGGGATATCCGCCAGATTGTGAGCCGGATGAGCCAGAAGGCCAAAGAGGTCATGCCCTTGACCTTTCTCCTCATTGGGGCAAAGGACTCTTATCCGGAAATATACAAGGAGCTATTCGGCAAACCTCCAAAACTCGACCCCCCAAAACTCTAGCTGCCACCTCATGGGGCTCGAGGAGCGGAGTATCGAGGAGCGCTTAGAGGATGAATACACGCCGGTCCCGAATTTCTAGCATCCCTTCGAAGTACAATCTGACTGCTTCGGGATAGATTTTGTGCTCTTCCTTTAAGATCCTTTCGCTGAGCGTATCCTCAGTGTCATCCTGGAACACCGGAACGACGGCCTGGGTAATGATCGGCCCCATATCCACCTCAGGAATGACTAAATGGACAGTGGCCCCTGAGTATCTGACTCCCCAATCGATGGCCTTCTGCTGAACATGAAGCCCTGGAAAAGAAGGGAGCAGAGCGGGATGAATATTGATGATCTTGTTTCTGAACGCTTCGCAGAAAAAAGAGGTCAAAATCCGCATGTATCCTGCCAGACATATGAGGTCGATATCCCTTTTTTGGATCTCTTCAACGATCTTTCGGTCATAATCCTCTCGCGAGACAAATTCTTTAGGATTGAGGGATAGTGTTTGGAGTTTACGCTCCCGGCCGATCTCTAAACCGGGTGCTTCTTTTTTGTTGCTAAAAACCAACTCGATATCCGCGTTGATTTTCCCCGCCAGGATCTCGTCGTGGATGGCCACAAAGTTCGACCCCCTTCCGGAGAGAAATACAGCGATTTTCCCTCTTTTTTTTGGACTCCGGAATACCTCTTCACTCATTTTTCATCCCTTTAAAATTTAATTATTAATCCAATTTTTACAGAAAAACCGCTAAAATTGATCGTCCCTTGTTTCACCTCTCTATAGTTTTCCCCGCTGGGCGGCTCGGCAAAGATCTGGTATTTGGCCTGCCAGAGCTCATAACTCGATTCGTATTCCTCCACATAGGTGAGTGCACCTGGCTCTCCGTCTTTGTTTTCTCCAGAAAAACCGGTGATCGATGCCGTTCTCCATGTTCCTTCCATAAAAAAACGAATGCCTGATTCCGTTTCAAAAACACCGCCCAATCCCAGCAGGTAGATCTGGCCTTGAGCGGATGCAGAGATCGATTGTGGGTAGAAATAACTTTCGTTATCGATATTTCTATTCCCGTCTCTCTCGAAGTATTTAGCCCACATCGGCCCGCCTCCTGCCCTGAAATAGAGACTGAACGAAGAATTTATGGGCTGGATGTAGTATCCGCTGAAGATGAGCGGAATGGCGCTGATTTTTGTGGGTTTGACATGGTCGAACGTTCCCAAGACCTTCTCAATTGTCAGCGTTGTGGCTCCTTCACTCACGTCGTTGAAAATGTAGCCACTGCTCAAACCGATAGCCAGACGGGGAGTTAAGTTGAAGATCAATTCAATCTCAAATTCGTAACCTAGTTTCAGTGTAGAGACTTCACCTCCGAGGTAACTCCAAGTATTAGTCGAATCTGCTCTGGTGATCCAGTATTCTTCCCAACTTTGAAGGACAGTGTTGACTTCCTGAGGATTGATAAAGTTGACTCCCCCCGCGACTTTGAGGCTGAATTCCATACTAAAGCCTTGTGCTGCACCGATCGCTAACACCAGAAGGAAAACGAATCGCTTTTGGAAGATTCTCACAATATGGATCATTTTATCTTGAAAGCATCGGGGATGCTCTGCTTCCACATGTTGTATCCTTGAAGGACCAAGATGCTGAGAAGCTCTTTTCCCCTGTGATGGATGACCATGTGCTCCCCGCCTGTTTTTCCAAGTACAGCCAGGGGAATGGAGTGTTCTTCTGCGAGTTTGCGCAAGTCGGTGAGGTTTTCTGTGCGAACGGATACACAGATACGGGATTGGCTCTCCCCAAAAAGAAGAGCATCGAGTCTTAAATCGTCCTGCAGGTCGACAGTGAAGCCGATTTTTTGCTCACTCAAGAAAGCACATTCTGCAAGACAGACAGCCAATCCGCCTTCAGACACATCATGGGCGGAGGACAATAACCTCTGCTTTATTGCCGCAATGCACAGCTCGTGGACCCTTTTTTCTGTATTCAGATCGATCTGGGGACTTGGCCCTCTTTCCTGCTTGTGCACACATTTTAAGTATTCTGAGGCTCCGAGCTCATCTTTGTTTTGTCCCAGAAGGCAAATAATATCTCCCTCCTGCTTGAATGGGGGGCTTGTGGTTTTGTTTATATCGTCAAGGCGTCCCACTACTCCCAGCACTGGTGTGGGGTGTATGGATACACCTTCAGTGTCGTTGTAAAAACTGACGTTTCCTCCAGTGATAGGAATGTCGAAGGCTTGGCAGGCTTCGGTGATACCGTCGATGACGTTCTGGAACTGCCACATGATCTCTGGCTTTTCGGGATTCCCGAAGTTCAGACAGTTCGTTACGCCGATGGGTGAAGCCCCAACACAGGCTAAGTTCCGGCAGGCTTCTGCGACTGCGATCTTTCCACCGGTTTTTGGATCAAGATAGGTATAGAGAGAGTTCCCATCAAGGGCGACAGCCAGCGCTCTATTTGTATTTTTTATCCGCAAGAGAGAGGCATCCGCTCCGGGCAATAGAGCCGTGTTCGTCTGGACCATGTGGTCATACTGGCGAAAGGCCCACTCTTTATCCGAGATTGTCGGAGAGGACAGGAGCTGTTCCATAACTCCGTTAAGATCCTCGGGGATAGAAGGGACGGGGTCGAGCTGTAATTTGGGCTCGAGATAGGCTGGAATGGCACTCGGTCTTCTGTACGTTGGACAAAGGTTGACGACAGGGTCAACCGGAATGTCCACGACCCTCTTCCCTCCGGCATCAACGATGAGACGTCCGTTGTCGGTCACGCGGCCTATGATTACGGCATCCAGGTCCCATTTGGAAAAGACCTTCTGGACATCGGCCACTTTTTCTTTTTTGGCCACGATGAGCATTCTCTCCTGTGATTCAGACAGCATGATCTCATAAGACGTCATGCCCTCTTCACGCTGGGGAACGAGGTCGAGATCGATCTCAATCCCTGCTCCTGAATTGGAAGCCATCTCGGTAGTCGAACAGGTCAGTCCAGCCGCTCCCATATCTTGGATTCCCACGATCAGGTTTTGATCCATAACTTCCAGACAGGCCTCGAGCAGGAGTTTCTCTTTGAAGGGATCGCCGACCTGGACATTGGGCCTTTTCTCTTCCAGGTCTTCACCGAATTCAGCAGATGCCATGGTTGCCCCGTGGATGCCGTCTCGTCCTGTCTTCGACCCCACATAGAGCACAGGATTCCCTGTTCCTTCGGCTTTGGCATAAAAGATCTTGTCTTTCTCTGCAATGCCGAGACTGAATACATTCACGAGGGGATTGAGGGAATAGCAGTCGTTGAAATATATCTCCCCTCCCACAGTGGGGACACCGATGGAATTGCCATAACCGGCTATGCCTGCCACAACTCCGTCCATGATGGCTCGGTTTCTGGGCTTATCCAGAGGCCCGAAACGCAGAGAATCCATTACGGCGATAGGCCTGGCACCCATGGTGAAAATGTCTCGCAAAATACCACCAACTCCTGTTGCCGCTCCTTGGTAAGGCTCGATAAAGGAAGGGTGATTGTGTGATTCGATCTTGAAGACAACAGCCAATCCCTCGCCGATATCGATGATGCCGGCGTTTTCACCGGGCCCTTGGATGACGTCTTTGCCCTCAACGGGCAGTTTTTTCAGGTGGATCTTAGAGCTTTTGTAGCTGCAGTGTTCAGACCACATCAAAGAGAATATGCCCAACTCTGTGAGGTTGGGCTCTTTGCCGATGAACTCAACGATCAGGTTGTATTCTTCTTCTGTGAGATTGTGTTCCTTCAGTAATTTTTTATCGATCATATTGTTTGATCCAGAATATTTATAACAGCGAATGGATGATCGATTTGAAAATGATCCGTCCATCCTCGCTGCCGAGTATGGTTTCAGATGCCCTTTCAGGATGGGGCATCATCCCCAAGACGTTGCCCCCCTGGTTCATGAGGCCGGCGATGCAGTCCATGGATCCGTTGACATTTGCTCGCTCTGTGAGTTGGCCATCGGGTTCGCAATACCGGAAGATGATCTGGTCGTTCTGCTTGATCGTGTTCAGAGTTTCAGGTTCCGCGAAATAGTTGCCGTCGAAGTGGGCGATGGGAATTTTGAGCACATCTCCTTTCTCGGCTCTGTTCGTGAACGGAGTGTGGGTATTCTCTGTTCTCAGATGGACATGCTGACAGAGAAATTTGAGGTTTTTGTTCCTGAGCATCGCACCTGGGAGGAGCTCCAACTCGAGGAGGACTTGGAAGCCATTACAGATCCCTAGAACGAGCCCTCCTTTATCTGCGAACTCTTTCACTTCCTGCATGAGCGGCGAAAATTTTGCGATAGCTCCTGACCTTAAATAGTCACCGTATGAAAATCCTCCGGGGAGAACCACACAGTCAACACCATTCAGAGTGTGCTCTTTGTGCCAGAGAAAGGTCGTTTCCTGATCGAATACATCTTTGAGGACAAAATATGTGTCGTAATCACAGTTAGAACCGGGAAAAATCACAACGCCAAATTTCATAATCTGTTATCCGATGATTTGATATTCAAATTTTTCGATGATCGGATTTGCCAAAACTTTATCGGAAATCTCCGGGATGATCCGATCCGCTTCTTCGATTGAGATCCCTTCCAATTCGATCTCAAACACCTTGCCTTGACGGATATCTTTCACCTCCCTATAACCAAGAGTGTGGAGTGCGTTTTTAACCGCCTGTCCTTGAGGGTCCAGGACGCTGTCTTTGAAGGAGACCAGGACTCTAACTTTCATCGGCAAACACCTTTTTATAAATGTAATCTATCTTATCCAAATAGGGATCAAGAGAAAAACAGTCTTCGATCTCTTCAACAGATAACAACCGGGTCACTTCGGGGTCTGCTTTCAGGAGTTCTTTAAAATCCTTCTGCTCATCCCAAGCTTTAAGACTGTTTCGCTGGGTCAGCTTGTAGGCGTCCTCGCGTGAGATGTTCTTCTTGGTCAGTGCTAGCATCACTCTCTGGGAGAAGATGAGTCCGCGTGTGAGATTTAAGTTTGCCATCATTCTTTCTGGATGAACTCTCCAGTTTTTAATGATATCTGTCATCTCAGCGAGAAGAAAATCCGTGATGATGAATGAATCAGGGAATATCACCCGCTCCGCTGATGAGTGAGAGATGTCTCTCTCATGCCAGAGAGGGATATTCTCCAACGCAGTCTGGAGGTTACTCCGTGTGATACGGGCGAGTCCTGAAACACGTTCCGTGCGAACCGGGTTTTTCTTGTGCGGCATGGATGAGGAGCCCTTCTGGCCCTTCGTAAAGGGTTCCTCCAGTTCAAGAGTTTCTGTTTTCTGGTGGTGGCGGATCTCTTGTGCAAATTTGTCCAGGGATGTGCATACGAGAGCCAGTGCTGCAATAACTTCAGCGTGCCTGTCACGCTGAAGGACCTGGGTGGAGATCTTTGCAGGTCGAAGACCCAGCTTTGCCAGTGCGATCTCCTCGACTCTAGGATTAAGATGGATATATGTTCCCACTGAACCGGAGATCCGTCCATAGCTGATGTTCTCCGTTGCCCTGGAGATGCGTTCGCAATGTCTGCGGATCTCTTCGTACCAAACTAGCACCTTAACGCCAAAGGTTATGGGTTCCGCATGAACACCATGCGTCCGTCCGACCATGACAGTTGTTTTGTGCTCGACAGCTTTATCTTTGAGCACTTCTTTGAGAGTGTTCAGGCCTTTTGATATTTTTTCCAGAGATTCTTTGATGAGGAGGGAAAGCGCTGTGTCAACGACGTCGTAGGATGTCAATCCGAGATGGACATACTGAGAATCTTTTCCGACAAATTCCGAGACCGAGGTGAGAAAGGCAAGGATGTCGTGTTTCACGACACTTTCGATCTCGTCGATCCTCTTTATATTGAAGGAGGCCTTCTTCTTGATCCTCTGGAGAGCGTCTTCTGGAATCTCGCCCAGTTCGAACCAAGCGTCACAGACAGCCATCTCTACATCAATCCATTTCTGGTATCTGTTTTGATCTTCCCAAATGGCACCCATCTCGGGCCGCGTGTACCTTTTTATCATTGGCAAAATCCTTTAATTTGGATTATACATAAAAAATGTCGATACCTTGTTAACAAAAGAAATATCAAACATTTACATTATTCTTACCGTAAATCACCTTGACATTTCCGTTTTCAATGTGCTTTCAATTTATAATTGACATTTTTTACCCTACGGGCGCCGACCCAACCTAACCCACCGATCTCACTACAAAGCCTTCGTTGCAGCCCACTCGCGGTAGTTAACTACAGCTTCATGGGCCACTGCCTCGCCTTTGCAGCAACCTCGGCTCGTGATAAATCCAAATCACGGAAATGAAGTGAAATCATAACAACTGCAGGGTCCAATGTCAACGAAATCAGTACCATGCCCGCCTAGAGCCCTTCTCACGGTTTTTTCCATCACACAATCTGATCACTCAATAAAGCTAATGCGTATTCAAGACATCACGGAAGTGGAAATGTCTCAATTCCCCGTTTGTGGATTTTTTATTTTGAATGGGTTGACAAATGAACGAAAGTTGTGTAGTATTGCCGATGACAAAATATATTTTTTTGTGGGCAGTCGAAGTTAGGTGTAGAGGTTACTGAATCGATAGCATAATGTAAACGGAGAGTAGGCCTTTCTTTTCTTATTTCACCCCTATAAAGACACTAAAGTTCAAAAGTATTCAAGACCGTCCTGATTGATGATTGTGCCAGCGTAGCTCAGTTGGTAGAGCAGCTGATTTGTAATCAGCGGGTCGGGGGTTCGAATCCTCTCGCTGGCTTTTTTGATTGAAATGGCTTAGGTAATTGGGCGTTTTTTTTTATATATTGACATGTTTGGTTGAAAGAATTGGCAGAATAAGCCCAATACATATGGGTCCGTTGCCGAATATAAGGGCAGGTACCAAAGTGGTTAAATGGGGCGGGCTGTAAACCCGCTGGGGCAACCCTTCGGAGGTTCGAATCCTTCCCTGCCCATTTAAGCGGGAATAGCTCAGTTGGTAGAGCAATGGCCTTCCAAGCCGTTTGTCGCGGGTTCGAGTCCCGTTTCCCGCTTTTGTTTTTGGTTGTGCTGCCCACGTAGCTCAGTCGGTAGAGCACGTCCTTGGTAAGGACGGGGTCACCAGTTCGAGTCTGGTCGTGGGCTTTGGATAAAATTAAAGGTGAAGTATTAAATTATTAAATTAGAGATGTAAAGGAGGTAAGGAGAATGGCGAAGGCAAAATTTGAGAGGACGAAGCCGCATTTAAACATAGGGACGATAGGGCATGTGGATCATGGGAAGACGACGTTGACGGCGGCGATAACGAAGGTATTGAACAAGATATCGGACAAGG
>JBATYS010000456.1:0-4959 GCA_049674205.1 Candidatus Aminicenantaceae bacterium | reverse complement strand
CCACACAATTGGGACAATTAAGAACGCAGTTTGGTACTTACGATCATGGATTAGGAAATGCTTCCACTTCTATTTAATTCAAGCTAATAAATTCCTCTTATTTGTTCCATAATCCTGAAATCTGGATGTTCTTCTCGTCGAGACTTACGCCCATATCCCTGTTCAAGACTGCAACCGAGAGGATGTAATCGATGATAGCGCGAATTTCCTGGGACCGTGCGGTTGCCAGATCTCGCTGGTACTGAAGCACGAAATAATTCGTGGAGAGCCCGACTTTAAGTTTTTCCTCTTCGGCTTCCAGCTGTCTCTGCGCTAATTCCCTGGCGATCTTGAGCGCCTGGATCCGTTTAAAGTTTGTCTCCACAGCCCTGACGGCGATCTTCAGGTCTGTGTAGATCTGCTGTTCCTGTTCTTTGAGCCGCAGATGAGCCTGTTCCAGATCGACTCGGGCCTGGGCATAGGCGGCGCGGGAAACGACGGAGTTTAGCGGGAAGTCCAGGGTAACGCCTATTTGCCAGTTCTTGTATTCGAAACCAAAAACGTCCTGGAATGCCTCCGATCGACCTCCCGGGATCGAGCCGATAGGAGGTGCGAAGGGATTGTTGGGGTCAAGGATGAGTTGGTCTCCCGAGACACCGGGACTCCAGTAGGATAGATTCAGGTTCAATGCCGGGAGCAATTGATTCTTGGCATAAATCATGTTGAGCTCGTAATTCTGGATTCCAAACCGGGTGGACTCCAGGTCCGGCCGGTTTTGCAAAGCGGTTGTCAGGGCCTCTTCCAGGCTGATGTCCATTTTTGTAAAGTTAGGTTCTTCTGTAGGCTTGATTTGGAGAAAATCCGAATTTTCTGTGTCCGCCCTAAGGTTGATCACCTGCTTGAGCCTGTCTTCATTGTTCCTGACTTCGGCTTCTGCGGCCAGGATGTCTGCCTCTCTTTGGGCGACCTGTGCTTCGGCGTTTATGATCTCGATCGGAGCTAGCGTCCCCACTTCGACTCCCCGCCGATTCTTCTCCAGCAAATCTTGAGCCAATTTTAAGGATTGCTGGGACACTTTCAGGTTTTCAATGGAGAAGACCATGTTCCAGTATGCCTGTTCCACGCTGTACAAGGTGTCTTGCAAAGATCGTTTCAGGTCTTTCTCTGAGATCACAAGGTTTGTCTCAGCGATGATGATGTCTCTGTTGGAGGCCTTCAGACCAAAGTTCCTGATCAGTGGCTGCGTGAAATTGAATGTCAGTGTGCTGCCGTATCTGGGATTGATCGTTGTTCCTGCCCTGTTCGTGTCGGATTTGGATGTATCGAGTGTGAGAGTGAAATTTCCACCACCCGGAATGTTTTGCTGCAATTGTCCAGTATATGACTCACTGACAGACGTGAGAACATCTGCAGCATCGAGGAAGGAGTAAGAGGCTTGTTGCGTGTCTCTTCGATTAAAACTAAAGCTGAAAACAGGCAGATATTTTTCCTTAGCCTGGGACACGCTGATATCTCTCAGTTGCGGAGTCAAAACAGCGACAGCCAGTCCGAGGTTATTTTCCATCGCCTTGGCGATGCAGTCTGTGAGAGAAAGAGAGATGTTTGGCTCTTCCTGTTGGCCATAGACAGACATGCCCATAATCAATAGTAACACTGTCATTGTCACTTTTGCTCGTCTTAACATCTTTAACCTCCAATACATTCTGAATTCGAAAAAAAACATACAGAAGTTAGGTTTTCAGATACAGGATAAAAATAAAATTTTAAGTGGATCTTTCAAACATTCTAATTTCTGTTTTCTGCGTTCATTATATTTATATTTTAATATTTTTAAATGTTATTCGTACCTTAATGCCTCGATGGGGTCAAGCTTGGAGGCCTTGCGGGCCGGGTAGAAACCGAAAAACACGCCCACAGAGCCGGCAAAGAAAAACGCCAGTGCGATCGACCCGATCGAAACCAGTGTCTTCATCCCGGCAAACTTCGAGATCAAGCTCGAGCTGCCAAGCCCGAGACAGATTCCTAAAACACCACCCAGGACACTCAGCACGACCGCTTCAGTCAAGAACTGGAGAAGGATATCTCTCTCTTGAGCTCCGACCGACATTCTGATCCCGATCTCTCGGATCCGCTCAGTGACAGAAACCAGCATGATATTCATGATGCCGATGCCGCCGACAAGAAGAGATATGGAAGCGATCCCTCCCAGGAGAAGCGTCAGGATCTGAGTTGCTTCCGATGCTCCCTCAGCGATGTCCGACATGTTCCTGACGTTGAAGTCATCTTCTGCCCCAGGTGCGATTTTGTGCCGGATCCGGAGGGTCTCCTCGATCTGCCTCATCGCTTCATCTGTCCGGTCTGCAGAGACGGCAGAGACGTCTATAGACTGGATATTGTCAATGTTCAAGAGGCGGCTTTTGGCTGTTGTGTAGGGCACTGCGATCATGTCGTCCCTGCTGCCGAAACCGCCGGCCTCTCCCTTCGTTTCAAGGACTCCGAGCACGCGAAAGGGGATCTTTTTGAGCCGGATGATCTGTCCGATAGGGTCAGCTCCCTCAAAAAGATTCTCAGTGACCTCACTCCCCAGAACACAGACTTTCTGGCCGGTTCTCACCTGGTTCTCATCGAAGAAAACGCCATATTCGACGTCCCAGTTACGGATTTGCGGATATTTATCGCCCACACCGTTGATCGAGGAATTCCAATTTTTATTGCCGAAGACGACCTGTGCTCTTGTGTTCACATTGGGAGAGACGTACTGAACAGCATCACAATTCTCGAGGATCGCCTTTGCATCCGAATCCTTCAACGTCGTGTAACTCCCTCCTCCGCCATGCACTCCACGAAAGGACATGCTTCCGGGCCTGACGAAGAGCAGGTTTGTGCCCATCTCGGTGAACCTCTGCTCGACTTCGGCTTTAGCTCCCTGTCCGATGCTGACCATTGCGATCACAGCACCAACGCCGATGATGATGCCCAGTGCTGTGAGGAAAGAGCGCATTTTGTTCCGATTCAGTGCCAGCAACGAAACCTTCGCTGTTTTTGCGATGTTCATCTTAGCTCCTCTCCTCTCGCTCGATTTCGCCGTCTCTCAGGTAGACTCTTCTGTGTGTAAACTCTGCAACTTCAGGGTCGTGCGTCACAAGAATAATGGTGATCCCCTTTTCACTATGAAGGCTCGTGAAGATCTCCATGATCTCTTGCCCTGTTTTTGTATCCAAATTACCCGTGGGCTCATCAGCCAGTATCAAGGAGGGGTTGTTGACAAGTGCCCTGGCAATGGCCACTCTCTGCATCTCTCCTCCGGAGAGCTGGTTTGTTTTGTGAAGCTCACGACCTCTGAGTCCGACCATATCCAGTGCCTTCATCGCCATCTCTCTTGACTTTTTGCTGGGAACATCCGAGTACAGAAGAGGGAGTTCTGTGTTTTCCAGAGCTGTGGTCCTTGAGAGGAGGTTGAAGTTCTGGAAAACGAACCCGATATTTTTATTCCTTGTCCGTGCCAGTTCATTCTTGTTAAAAGTCGATATTTCTTGGCCTTCTAGGAAGTATTTTCCGTCCGAAGGTTTATCCAGACATCCGATGATGTTCATCAGCGTGGATTTGCCGGAACCGGATGGCCCCATTATGGCTAAAAGATCTCCGCGTTTGATGGTGTAAGAGATCCCTTTTAGTGCTCTGACTTCGGAGTCACCCATCTGATAGATGCGTGATACGTTTTCCAGTTGTATGAGATTGTTGTCATCCATTTTGGTTGTCCGATTCGCTGTTTTTTTTGATAATGACGATCTGCCGACAGTGGCGAATTACCGCCGCATCATAAACATGCCTCGCCTCATCGCATCGTTGGAGTTCGAGTCACTTCCTTCATCACCTTGGTTTTCTCCTGTGATGACCTCTTGCCCTTCTTCCAACTCTCCTCTGACAACTTCGGTGTATGTGTTGTCTGTGACACCAATTCTGACCATGAGGGGTTTGAGGTTTCCACTTTCATCCTCTATCCAGACCCGCCCGATATCTTTTCTTGCGGACCTCTGCATCCCCGGGCCACCGCCCATCCCGAATTGAGGTCCGGATGGAGAACCTTGTCCTCCTGTTTGTCCTGGCGGTGTTCCACCTGCTTGGGAGGAATCTCCTCCTCCCCCTTGTCGTTCCCTTTTCATGCTTTCAAACATCTTCTGCATTTCTTCCTGGGTAAACTGGGGCGTGAAGCGCAGAGCCGAGTTAGGAACAAGTAGTTTGTCCTTGGCCTCTCCCACGACCATAGATACGGTGGCCGTCATCCCAGGCCGTAATTTCATTTCCGGGTTCTCCACGGCGACAATGGTCGTATATGTGACGACATTCTGCACGATCTCTGGAGAGTACCTGACCTGGCTCACCTTCCCGGAAAAATTATCATCTGGAAAGGCATCCACAGTAAAGGTCACCCTCTGGCCTTCCTTGACCCTTCCGATGTCTGCCTCATCGACACTGCACTCCACCTGCATCTTGCTCAAGTCGTTGGCGATCTGGAAGAGGACCGGAGCCTGAAAACTGGCCGCCACCGTCTGTCCCACGTTGACATTCCTGTTGATGACAACACCGTTAATGGGAGACTTGATGATCGTGTAATCCAGGTCGACCTGACTGGAATCCAGCTGTGACTTGGCTTGTTCGAGCTTCGCTTCAGAAGACTGCAGGTCGGCTTTGGAGCTGTAGTACTGTGTTTCTGCGGCTTCTTTGTCTTCGAAAGAGATCAGTTCTTTATTGAAGAGATCCATAGCCCTATTTAATTTTTTCTTGTCGTTTGCAAGCATGACCTTGGATTTCTCTAGCGAAGCCACGGCGCTCCGGTAGTTAGCTTCGTTCTGTTGAACTCGAGTCGAGAAAGCGGACTGATCGATCCTGGCGATGATCTGTCCTGCTTTAACCTCTGAGTTGAAGTCCACATAGATATCCTCGATCTTTCCTGAAACCTGGCTGCCCACATCAACCGTG
>JBATYS010000455.1:0-9054 GCA_049674205.1 Candidatus Aminicenantaceae bacterium | reverse complement strand
GAAAAGAAGACCATTCTTTTTGGCTTGGGCTTCCAGAATCTTAAAAGTGATATCATGCTTGTTGACATCCTTGACCTCCTCCTCTTCGACACCTAATTCTAATGCAACGGAGACCAGTTTTTTGATATCTTTTTCCTCAAGATCTACTAAATTATACTCTTTCATTTTGCACCTCTTATTTGACTACATTTGCAGACTTAAAAAATTGATCAGAATATTTCTATCAATGACCTGGATTCTTTTGGCTAGTGCCTAACAGGAGGTTCCTGCTGGCCCTCCTCTTCTTTATTCTCGGTTAATTCAGAAGTTATGGGGGCCTTCTCGTTTTTGATCTTGTCCAGGTATTTTTCCGTTAGAGCGATCTCAAGAACTTGATCCATGTTTTCCACAAAGTGTATCTTCATATCGTCTCTGATCTTTTTCGGAAGGTCCTTGAGATCTGGTTTATTATCTAAGGGCAACACAACCTCTATGATGCCATAACGGTGTGCTGCCAGCAATTTCTCCTTAATGCCACCCACAGGCAAGACCTTGCCTTTCAGAGTGATTTCTCCACTCAAAGCCACCTTTTTCGTAACAGGGATCTCTGTAAGCAGAGAAATGATCGATGTGGCGAGTGTGATTCCTGCAGAAGGCCCCTCCTTGGGAGTGGCTCCCTCCGGGACGTGGACGTGGATATCAAAGCTTTTGTGTAACTCCTGTGCGATATCCAGTTCGTACATCTTAGCTCGAACATAGCTGAACGCTGTTTGTGCCGACTCCTGCATGATCTCACCCAGTTGGCCCGTCAGCGTGAAATTGCCCTTTCCGTGGACCTTCGTCACTTCGAATGTCAGCAGTTCTCCTCCGAATTCTGTCCAGGCCATGCCGATGGCGACACCCACCTCATCCACTTTGTCGATCTCCGACCTTCTGAATCTGGGGATTCCCAAGAATTTTTCGAGACTCCTGGGAGTGACAGTTTCTCTATAATTATTACCCTTAGTGACCACCTTTTTGACAGTCTTGCGGCAGACCGATGTGATCTCTCTATCTAAGTTACGCACACCGGCTTCCCTGGTGTATTCACGGATGATCTTCTGGAACGCTTTGTCCGTGATCTGGATGTTTTTATTCTTTGACAATCCATGAGCTTCCAACTGTTTGGGATACAAAAATCTTTTTGCGATCTGAAGCTTTTCTTCTTCTGTATATCCTGGGATACGGATGAGTTCCATCCTGTCGAGGAGCGGCCTGGGTATGGGTTCCATCATGTTTGCCGTCACAATAAACATCACTTGAGATAGATCGTAATCTGTATCGATATAATGATCCAAAAAAGTGTTGTTCTGCTCAGGATCCAAGACCTCCATTAACGCCGATGCAGGGTCCCCTCGAAAATCCATGCTCATTTTGTCTACTTCGTCAAGTAAAAAAACCGGATTCTTTGTTCCAGCTCTTTTTATCATTTGGATGATACGTCCTGGATAGGCCCCGATATATGTACGCCTGTGTCCTCGAATCTCTGCTTCGTCTCTGACGCCACCCAGAGATAGACGGACAAATTTTCTACCAGTAGCCCGAGCGATGGATCGGCCAAGGGAGCTCTTCCCCACTCCTGGAGGACCTACAAAACCGAGGATGATGCCTTTGGGGTTTTTCACCAGCTGCCGGATAGAGAGATATTCCAGGATTCTCTCTTTGACTTTTTCTAATCCATAATGATCTTCATCGAGAATTTTTTCAGCCTCTTTAAGGTTTCGCTTTTCCCGGGATTTTTTGGTCCATGGGAGCGAGATCAGCCAGTCCAAATAATTCCTGCAGACCGTGGCTTCGGCGGACATTGGTGGCATGGCCTCCAATCGATCGATCTCTTTGTTGGCCTTCTCCTCTGCATCCTTGTGCATGTGGCAATCTACAACTTTTTTTCGCAGTTCCTCGATCTCATTGGGTTGGTCATCTTTCTTCATGTTTAATCCGGGAGGGAAAACTTTTTGTGAGGGATCTCTGAATGGGATCTTGCGGCGTCCCTGTTTTTTATCGTCTTTTCTCAGTCGCGAATGGATCTTAATGATCTCATTCTCCAATAGAAAATTCAGCCGCCGGATTCTTTCAGAAGCGTTGATGATCTCAAGAAGATTCTGTTTTTCTTCAAGGGGCAAATATAGGTGAGAGGAGATGATATCCGCGATCCTCTGGGGGTTGTTATCCCTGAGGGCCGGTATGATCGCCTCGAGATTAGTGTGCTGGCTGAGCTTCAGATACTCTTCGAACAGAGCCAAAACATTTTTTAATATTTCATTGGTCTCTGTGCGGTTTCCTTCGATCACACTGACCTCTTTGACCAATACTTGGTAATAAGGGTAAGTGCTCAGATACTCGAGGACTCGAGCTCTTCTTTTTCCCTCTACGATGACTTTTAAATTGCTGTCATCCATTTTAACAGTTCGGACGATCTTGGCGAGTATGCCCATGGAATAGATATCAGCAGGCAAAGGATTATCCAACGATGCGTCCATTTGTGCAGAAAGGAAAATCCTCTTATCATTATCAGATGCACTCTTTAACGCTTGAATAGAAGATGAACGTCCTATGATGAAAGGAACTAATGTGGAAGGAAAAACCACAAGATCTCGTAAAGGGATCAAAGGAACATTCTTTATGATTTCCGTGCTTTCGTTAATCGGCATGTATTTGCTCCAATGAATGTCTTAAACTTTCCTGAACTCATTCGTCATTCTTTACCATTTAGTCGGATATTCTTTAGGGATATGGTTCTTTGTTTGCAATTATTCTCCATGGTTTCTGTCCATTCCATCGAGTTCGAATTATTGTATTGGAATAAACAGATCTAATTTCTCGCTCTTTATCTAATTTTCATTCGGGATATTTTCTTCGAACCTGTGTGAATACCATGTATCAGCTCGTTTAATTTTTCTGTCTTTTTCAATTAAAAAGGGGATTAAATTCATGGAAAAAACTACTTTTTTATTATAGCGTTTTTGAGTAAAAAGTCAACCGTCTTTTTGAGACGCGCCCTATCTTCGATCTCCTCCTGATGTCCTTCTTTCTTGATCTGAGCACTGACCTGGGCGATCGGCATATTGTTTGCTCTGGCTATGGCTTTGATCTCCTCTTCAATGTCTTCGGATTTGATTTCTATCTTTTCTTTCTCGGATATTTTGGTCAGGATCAGATGGTTTTTCAGTTTCTGTTCTGCTTTTTTTTTGGCCTCCTCCTTGATTTTTTCCACATCCTCTTTTTGAACGGATAGGGATTGTTGAGATGATAAAAAACGTTGTATGATGGCTAAAGATTCCTGCTCCACAACACTTTCTGGGAGTTCGAAGGATACCCTGTCTGATATAGTCTGGATGATATCGTCAGCCATCTCTCCCTTTACTTGGTCTTTTTTAGCGGCAAGAATTTGATTTTTTATTTCTGCTTTAAGTCCTTTGAGGTCGTTGAATTCACCCAAACCTTTGGCAAATTCATCGTTCAGCTCGAGGATGGTTTTTTCCTTGATGGAGAGCACTCTCAGGACGTAAGCGATTTCCTTATCGGCAAGTTTTTTATTGGAGTGGTCCTTGTCGTACTTCACGACAAACTCTGCCTGCTCTTCTTGTTCCAATCCCTCCAAGGTTTTATTTAATTCCTGCTCATTCTCCGGATGCCCAGCCAGGATTACGACTTTCTCTGTGGGAAGGAGTTTATTCGTTCGGGTGTCTTTACCCTTGATCTCGGCGACCACATAGTCCTCATCCTTCACTCCTCTTCCCTCAACAGGAGTGTACTCAGCAGACTTCTGTGCGATGTCCTCCAGAGCTTGATCGATCTCCTTTTGAGTCACGGATGCCTCTTTCTCTGTGATGGGGATGTTCTTGTAATCCGGAAGTTCAAATTCAGGCCATACTTCGAATTGAGCAGTCATCTGAAAAGGTTGCCCTTCCTCGAAAGTCAACTTGTTGATGATCGGATTCCCTATGGGAATTAGGTTGTGTTCCTTGAGTTCCTTGTTGAGAGCTTTGGGCGCGAGGGAATTCACTACAGATTCTCTGATCTCGGGAAGATACATATGTTTAACGATATGCTCGGGTGCCTTTCCAGGACGAAAACCTTTGATCTTCGCCCTGTTAGCAAAATGTTTAACGGCCCGGTCAAACTCTTTCATCACCTCATCTGGAGGGACCTCAAGTTCTATCTCTCTCTTACAATCATTGATTTTTTTTACATTTGTCTTTGTGTTATCCATCACATTCTCTATCTTGAGTTAATCATATATGTAGCCGCCTCAACTCATGAATCATCCAAACTGCATTAATCTGGCAAATAGAGAGTGGGCAGAGCGGGAGTCGAACCCGCACTCCTTTAACAGGAACTAGGTCCTAAGCCTAGCGCGTATGCCAATTTCGCCACCTGCCCTCGTAATTCTGATTCTATTATGGGAATTGATCAAGCTTCTAATTTGTATTTTGATAGAAGAGGCTAACTTATTGAATAAGAAACCTTTACTGGAAAACATTTTATATCATATCTCGTCTAGCCTGTCAATTCATATTCAGGCTAGGATGCATTTCCGAAAGTATTTGACACAGGTGCTATCAAAAAAATATAAATGAACCATGAGGTGGATGAGTTCCCCTGTGTTTCAAAAATATTTCATGCCCGGTTTTGTCTTTCAGTCTGTTGTCATCGCTGGGGGGTATGGCACGGGCCGTGAACTGGTCGAATATTTTCTAAAATTTGGCCCTCTGGGAGGACTCTTAGGGATGCTGGCCGTGACAACAGTGATCTGGTCTTGCATGCTTGCTCTAAGTTTTGAATTTGCACGAATATCTCGAGCCTATGACTATCGCTCCTTTTTTCAAAACCTGCTCGGTCGATACTGGGTCGTCTTCGAAGTTCTCTATTTCATCCTACTGTGTATTGTCCTTGCAGTCATCGGATCTGCTGCAGGAGTTCTGCTCAGAGATAATTTCCATCTTCCCTACATCGTGGGTGTCGCTCTTTCAATGGCATTCATCGGATTTCTCGCCTTTAAAGGCAGCCGTTTAATCGCAAATTTTTTATCGAGCTGGTCCATCGTTCTCTATCTTGCCTTTGGTGCATTTCTTTGTGTTTCGATCATAAAATTTGGACCAACCATACAGGATCGATTCTCTGATGCCTTGATCTTACCATCTTGGACTTTGGGTGGATTCAAATATGCCCTCTATAACATCGCCGTCATCCCAGCGGTCCTTTTTTGCGTCAGAGGGATCGAAACCCGTAAAGAAGCCATCTCTGCTGGTCTTCTGGGTGGCTTGATCGGCATTTTTCCCGGACTCCTCCTTTATATCGCAATTGTGAGTTTTTATCCTTCGGTTCTACCCGAAGAAGTACCTGTTGTCTTTGTCCTCAAGCATATGGGATTCCCCCTTCTTTTGATGCTCTTCCAGATCGTCCTATTCGGAGCGTTGATCACAACAGGCATCGGTTTCATTCATGCTGTCAATGAGCGGATATACGCGGCGCGACTCATGAAGGGAAAAGAATTCCCAAGGTGGCAGCGGCCGCTCGTGGCTCTTGGGCTTTTATGCTTGGGAATGAGTCTGTCGAATCTTGGGCTCATCAATTTGATCTCCAAAGGATATGGGACGATTAGCTGGGGATTTTTTGTCGTTTACGTCATTCCAATAGCTACTGTGGGTCTGACCAAAATAGTGCGTGAGAAGCGCTCTCACCGCGAAAAATGGCCTGTTACAAGATGACTCTCGATCTTCCTGAGAATTCTAAACCGCAATCAGAACAACTTGAGTTATTTAAGTATTTCAAAAGCGAACACGACTGGATGAACAACCTGAATTTTTCCTGTGTTCATCCTCTCTCCAGCAATAAAGCTCTCCAAATCATCCGATTCCGAAGTCCTGATTTTTTCACTGAGTAATTTTCTTATTTGAATGCGACATGTCACACATGGAGAAACCACCACATCAGGCTTGAAAGACTGAATTTCATCGGCAAGAGCCTGACCGATTCGTTCAGCATGTTGAGCCCATTTTTTTTCAAATCCTCGGCTTCCCCCAAAACCACAACAATTGGTAGTTAGTACTTTGGCCTCAGCGGCGGGAAGCGCCTCGATGAATCTGATCAAGGCACCGTCTTTTTTGATGAGCTTCAAGTGACAGGGAACCTGAACGGCGACCTTCAAATCACTGGATTTAAAGAACCTCTTGGCTGTTTGACGGAGATCTCTGGATTCGGCATCTGTGCTCGTATCGGATTCCGACTCTTTTTGGATCTTCAATAATTGATCCAAGATAAAAGCGATACTCTCATGAAAGTTTTTTTTGACACTTCTCAGTTCACTTTTGCTGAGAAGAGAATGTGCATGCTCAATATAAGGAAGAAGACATGATGGAGAGGTAAAAATTACGGGTTTTTCTAGCTTGATGTCATTCCTCAGGCCGTTTAACGAGTCTTTTAATGTTTTTTCACCTTCAGCTTTAAAGCCCCGCACGAACGCTGGCTCACCGCAACAGTACCCGGTTATGAGATCAGCGCCAAATCCGAACTTCTCGAGTATAGCGAGTACCGCTTTTATCTCTGAAGCGTTGAAGAAATCGCCTGTACAACCGGTAAAAATGACCGCACTTTGTTGAACAGGTTTGCGTGAAACAGATAGAGTCTTGCGCCTTAACGGGCTGAATTCGATGTGTTTGAAGTTGGCTAATCCAGCCAGGGCACCCAGCCAGTCTATTAAAGGGGATTGAGCGGCTTTTTTGCCCAATCCTCCGGTTTTTACCGCGATTTTTCCCATGAGGCGGGATTTGGACAAGATTTTATCGGCAAGACTTGCTATTTTATGCAAATATTTTTCTTCAAAAAATGACTCGATGAACTGGGCCATATCCAATCCTGTCGGGCACTCTCTTTGGCATGTTTTACAGTGCAGACACAGATTGAAGAATTCCAGCAGATCCGTTCTCTCAAATGGTTCCTTCAGATGACCTGAAATAATTTCTCTGAGAAGACTTACTCTTGCCCTGGTTGATCCGATTTCTCCTTCCTGACTGCGTGTGACCGGACAGAAATCCTTGCATTTTCCGCAGCCGTGACAGGCTTCGATATCGCTAATGAACTGGTTTAACGCTCCCACTTCTTTATGGCTGTAATTCTTATAGAATCTTAAAAAATCCGATACTTCATAATCTCTAACCGGGACAATACAGAGAGGATTCAGTATAAAATTAGGGTCGAAAATCTTCTTGATTTTCTCGAAATAAGGATAGACTTCACCCCATATTTCTTTTAGATAGGGTGTGCGGAGTAGTCCGTCACCGTGTTCACCGGAAGGAACCCCATTAAACTTTCTGGATAACAACGCATGTTCATGACCAAGGTTCTCGATGATTTCCTGAAAATCAGGAGATAAACGGTTCAATCGTGGAGAAAAATGAAGAAGCCCCTGACCCGCATGGCCGAAAAGTGCAGCGGAGGTGTTGTATTTTTTCAACAATATTTCCAGGTCGAGGACAAAGTCCAGCAGTTTGTCAACCGGTACTGCAGCGTCTTCAATCCACCGTGTAGGCTTATCACCGGGAAGAAGTGACAAATAGGCGGCGGCTGACCTTCGAATCTCCCATACCCAGGCTAGCTCCGAAGAGTTTTCAGCAAAATCAACCTTGAAGGCCGATGACCGCCCGATTAACTTATCAGCCCGTTTCTTTATATCCGTAGGGTCGTCCCCATCAAACTCGACCAATAAGACAAAATTCGTGTCCTTCTGAAGTTTGGATAATTTCCCTGGGTCCTCGTTTGAAATCAGCCGTAAAAACTCTTCTGAGAGGGCTTGCACTGTCGAAGGTGATAGATCCAGGAAATTTTCGACTTCGGAAAAAGCGGTGATTGCATCCTTATAGCAGAGAAGGATTGAGCTGCGATGTTTCGGGATTTTCAAAAGATCGAGCTCGATTTGCGTGAAGATGCCAAGTGTTCCTTCCGAACCGCAAAAGATTCTCGTCAAATCGATCTGCCCATCGTCCTGCATACTTTCAAATAGGTTGTAACCGCTTGAATTTCTGAAACTCTCCGGCTTATGCCGGGTGATTCCAGGAGATTCTCCCTCCAACAGATCCAGGACCTGTGAACGGTATTTCAGAGGAGCCGCTCCGTTTTTGTTGATGAAGATCTCCTCGCCATCTGCTGTAATGATCGTCAGACTCTTGATGTAATTTTTTGTCGTCCCGTAAAGTAAGGAATGTGCCCCCCCAGAATTATTTGCAGCCATTCCCCCCAAAGTCGCATAATCGGATGACGAGGGATCAGGCGGGAAGAACAACTCTTCGGGATTTAGCCATTTGTTAAGATCTGATCGAATCACTCCCGGTTCTGTAACAACCGATAAATTTATTCGATCAAGCGCAAGTATGCGCTTCATGTGCATAGAAAAATCAAGGATAATTCCTTCACCAAGGTTTTGGCCTGCAACTCCTGATCCTGCACCTCTCGCCGTCACGGGAATTCCTTCTTCATCAGCAATCCGGACAGTATTGACCACATCCTCCTTATTTAAGGGATAAATAACTGCGGCGGGAATCAAATAACAGATCGATGCCGAATACGCATAAATCCGTCTTGTCAACTCATCGAAAAATACATTGCCTCGAATTTTCTGAATGAGTTTTTTTTTGACAGAATCCCGAATTTCCAAATTGTTAATCCATCCTCAAAAAAACTTTACTCCCAGTGATTTCCATTTTTGAGCGATTCTGTCCACTGCCTCGAGTGATGATTCAATCTCTTCATCTGAATGAGCAAGTGCGATGGTTCCATAACCATGAAAGATATTGAAACCTTGTTCGAGCATGGAAAGTTTGAATATTTTTTCGCGGAGTTCGATATCAGAGACCTCGGGATTCCAAGTCTCTTCAGGGGATTTGATTCGTTCGACACTCGAGCGGAGAAAGTGGACACCGATTATAGAGCTGTTTTCCGCAACAGGAAAACCGTCTCCGGTACATTTCACATGAAAATTATGAGATTTAAAAATTGTCTCGATCTGCTCTCTAACCCGTTTGCCCAGTCTTCCAATCC
>JBATYS010000454.1:0-4768 GCA_049674205.1 Candidatus Aminicenantaceae bacterium | reverse complement strand
GGAATGGAAGAAGTCCATTGAGAGCGAAAAGTCATACATGAGGCCTAAAGAAAAGGGAAAAAAAGGCTCGGTTGAAGAATTGCAGTACGTTGTCACTGTTCTGAGAAAGCCTATTTCCCATCGTGCGAACATGTATCTCGGGATGTTATACCTGAAACAAGATTTGATCGATAAGTCCTTAGTACACTATGAAAAAGCTGCTGCGATCGAGCCTGAGAATCCTGCACCTTATATCGATCTAGGGAAGATCTACCAGATGAAGGGGGACGAAGAAAAGGCATTGGAGTTTTATGAGAAGTACCTCTACCTGGGGGGTGAAGATGTCGAAGAGACACAAAAACTCATAGATTCCTTAAAAAAACAATAACAAGAAGAATATTGACAAACAAGGCGATTTGTTAGTTGTTAGATGCTAAAGCCAGATGTGAGCGTGATTTCTGAATAGAAAAAACTATTTTTTTATGGCTTTTGAAGATCTGTGTTCAATAGCTTTTCTCGTTTCGAAATAAACGTTGGATGCAAATCTGCTGATGTCTTCTTTTTTGATTTTGGTTTTATTGAATGACTTGGCCATGGACATAATATCTTTTGGAATTAATAGGCTGCTCATATATTTGAAGGGTATAGGAATAATACATCGGGGACCTCCCGATTAACCAAAAAAAGTCGGATAAAGAGCAAAAGGGGGGGGTGAGGATGGGTCTTGTCCAGCCCGCCCGAGAGATATATCCGCATAAAATCGTCTAAAGAAGAATTCCTCTAAGGAAGAGTTGTGCTGTAAGATTTGAGTTTTTGTATAAAACTTGAGTTTCTGTCTAAGAAAGGGTGCTGGCTGTTTGGGGAAAATAAGCAAAAGGGGGATATGAAATGTTTTAAGGTGGGCGCCCTGCCCAGCCAGCACAACAAGGCTTATAAGTTTATAGCACATATTTCCAAAGAATGTAAATAGATTTTTTTATTTTTTATCCATGATGGCGATTGACTATCATTTAAAATTTGCTTATATTTTATTCTCTTGATGATGCCCAATTTATCGCCTCAACTGTTTTTTCAAAATATCGTTTAGCGAACTAATTGAAGGAGCGATTTTGCCTTCTTGGACTGGATTCGATGATTGCCTCAACTGACTTATAGGAGGTGCGATTCTCATGAAAAATGTGGCAGACATTTTGCCCGGACTCTTATCGAATAATTCTAAAGTATTAAGGCGTTCTGAGATCCGTGAGCTTCTCAAACACACAATTAACCCGGAAGTGATATCTCTTGCAGGAGGATTGCCCTATCCTGGGCTTTTCCCGATCGAAGAATTAAAAGATATTGTGGCGACTGTTTTGGATAGGGAAGGGGGACAGGCCCTTCAGTATGGTCCCACTGAGGGAGATCCTCGCCTGATCGATTTTCTTGTCCAGTGGATGAGAGAGCATGAGGGAGCTGAGATCGATCGCAATTATTTCCTCATCTGTTCTGGGGCCCAGCAGGCTTTAGACCTCATCGGGCGTGTCTTCATCGACCCAGGAGATCCCATTATTGTTGGATTGCCAACCTATTTAGGCGCTATACAAGCTTTTAAGAGCTACAGAGCAAATCTCATCGGCGTGCCCGTGGATAAGCAGGGAATGGACGTGGAGAGGGTCGAGGAGATCTTAAAGGAATTTGCCGGAAAAGGAACAACGGTCAAATTCATCTATATCGTTCCAGATTTTCAGAATCCGACAGGAGTGACCCTGAGCCTGGAGAGGAGGGAGAAGCTCCTCGACCTCTGCTACGAATACGATACCGTGACTGTCGATGACAGCCCTTACCGTGATTTAAGGTACGAGGGGGAGCGGCTCCCGATGGTCGGGCCGATGGACAAAAGAGGTTATGCTTTTTCGGTACACACCTTCTCGAAGATCTTTGCGCCGGGTCCCCGTTTGGGCTGGATCGTGGCCAATCCAGCGATTATGGACAAGCTAGTAATGGCCAAACAGCCAGCGGACCTATGTACCTCGTCATTCTCGCAAGCGATTCTGTTCGAGTTCCTCAACCGAGGTCTCCTTAAACCCCATATTGCTAAGTCAGTGGAGCACTACCGGAAAAAACAGGAGGCCATGCTCCAAGCCCTGGATAAGTACATGCCAAAAGATGCCGGAATTGACTGGACACATCCCGAGGGAGGCCTCTTCCTGTGGATGTGTTTGCCCGAACAATTAGATGCAGATGCCCTGTTTCCCAAGGCCATCGAGCGGAAGGTTGCCTATGTCATGGGCTCAGCCTTTCACTTTGACCGAAGCGGGAAGAATAGTCTGAGATTAAATTTTTCCTATCCTTCGGAAGAAGAGATCGACGAAGGAATAAAACGACTGGCCGACCTCTTTAAAGAAGAGCTGTAATGGATTACGGGTGGCTGTCCCTAATCCCCCCATTGCTTGCGATATTCCTCGCTTTCCTCACACGAGAACCGGTTTTTAGTTTGGCAGTGGCCTGTCTGGCCGGTGTTCTCTTGATGGGTCAGGGCCTGCTCGGATTCCCAGAGCTCCTGGCAAAGTCTCTGGGCAACCGGGATTTCATGTGGGTCTGTCTTATTGAGATCTGTATTGGAATCTTGGTCGCCTTCTATCAACGCTGTGGGGCTGTGAACATGTTTTCACAGAGAGTGGAATCCGTGACAAAATCTCGAGTGCAAACGCAATTCATGGCTTGGGGTTTGGGGATGTTCATCTTTTTTAGCGACTATTTTTCGCCGCTTTTTGTGGGGCCTGTGATGAGAGATCTCACGGATAAAGCACACGTATCGAGGGAGAAGCTGGCCTACATCTGCGATTCTACGTCTGCGCCTGTGAGTGTTTTGGCGCCGATCACAGGGTGGGCGGTGTATATCACAGGTCTTCTTATTGGGATCGGCCCGATCCTTACTAGACAGGATGCTATGTCCCTGTTTATTAAATCCATCCCTTTCAATTTTTATGCGATACTTTCGATAATAATGGTCGCCTTTATAGCAGGGAAGGTTTTTCCTGAATTCGGTCCCATGAAAAAGGCCGAGTCTCGCGCAGTCGAAACCGGCGAAGCGATCCGGCCGGGTTCTGTGCCGATGATGAGCTCTGAACTTACAAATCTTCCTGTGTCTGAGAAGGGGAGTCCCAATATCTGGATGAATTTTTTCATGCCTGTGTTGATCGTCATTACTGTCAACATGGTGAGCTTTTTTGCTACAGGACAGGCACGAGTTCTCGATAGTTTTATGCTGGCGACAGTTGTGCTGGGTGTGACCATGTTTATTCAGAGGGTGGACAACCTAAGCGGGTTGATGAGATCGATCCAGGCCGGCATCAAGGGAGTGCTGCCAGCTGTGCTGATCTTATCCTTTGCTTATGCCATCAATTTTGTGAGTCGCGAGATGGGTACGGCACCGTATGTTGTCGAGTCTACGAGAGAGTGGTTCAATCCTGCACTTCTGCCTGTATTGGTGTTTGTGTTGAGCGCCTTTATCAGTTTTGCCACAGGAACATCCTGGGGCACGTTTGCCATTATCATTCCTGTGGCCGTGCCTCTAGCTTTTGAGTTCAGTCAAGGACAGGTCACAACTGTTGTTTTGGGGACGATCGCAGCATCTGCAGGGGGGGGCGTTTTCGGAGACCACTGCTCACCCCTTTCGGATACGACGGTTTTATCGTCACTGGGAGCGGCGTGTGACCACATGGATCACGTTAAAACACAGATCCCTTATGCGCTGGTGGTGGCGGCGCTGGCGTCTGTTATCTATATATTTGTTGGAATAGTATAAGAATTTCTCTATCTGATTGAGTAGACTGTGGGAGGAAAGGAGACAGACATGAGTCATTTTTTAGTGCTTGGAGCCGGAAAGATGGGGCTTGTGCTGGCCAAAGATATTATTGAGAGCGAGCCTGATTTTAGTGTCACTCTGGTGGATGTGGATTTTCACGCACTCACACGTGCAAAAGAGTTTATCCATAGCGATAGGCTTGAGACTGTGCAGAGAGATATCGAGAACAAAGAACAGAGAGATGAAGTTATCAATGGCAAAGATGTTGTGCTCTGTGCGTTGCTTCACCGCCACAGCCTTCCGGTGCTTGAATCGGCAGTCCGGTTGGGCGTTCATTTTGTGGATGTTGTAGGGGAGTTTACGCTGGAGCGTCTCAAGTTTGATGAAGAAGCAAAGAATAAAGCAATTACAGTGATCTCCGGGTGTGGTGTTTCACCCGGAATCACCAATGTGTGTGTGGGAAGGGGAGTAGAGCTTCTGGATGAGACAGAGAATGCTCTGATCTTTGTCGGGGGGAATCCTGTGGAGGCGAAGCCGCCTTTGAAATACCGGATCGTCTACGCTGTGAACAGCCTACTCGGTCTGTATGAGAGGAAAGCGCTAGTATTGATAGATGGAATATTGACAAAAGTGGCGGCTTTATCAGCTGTGGAGCCTATCGCGTTTCCACCGGAATTTCCCGAGATGGAGTGTTTTTACACGGATGGCTTGAATTCGCTGGCGCATACCATGCAGGGAAAGATCGACGGCGAGCTCTCCGAGAAGACGATCCGATATAAGGGCCATGCCGCAGAGATCCAGACTCTCAAGGCCTGTGGATTTTTCGAGAGAGAGGCCATTGAGGTCGACGGTACGAAGGTCATACCGAGGAGAGTTACAGAGTCTATTCTGGATAAGAGGATCGCATTGGGGGATGAGCGGGATGTGACTTTTTTGCGTGTCGTTGTATCCGGGAGGAAGTCAGGTGAACCCGCAACGCATGTGTTCGAGATGGTGGATTAT
>JBATYS010000453.1:0-8837 GCA_049674205.1 Candidatus Aminicenantaceae bacterium | reverse complement strand
TCCGAAAAAGGCAGCACTACGGATAGAGGCCAAATTCCCTGATCCAGGAAAATTCCGTCCTTTTGTCTGTACTCAATGCGGTAAATGTGAAGAAGTTTGTCCAGAAGATGCCGTCTACCAGAATGAAGCAGGCGGCTACATCGTCGATGAGGAAAAGTGTACAAATTGTGGAGATTGCATCGAAGCTTGTCCTATGAACGTTATCTGCCAGCACCCGGACCTCGGATATGTGATTAAGTGTGATTTTTGTATGGAGTGCACGAAAGTATGCAATACAAATGCTCTTGTAGAATGGGAAAGAATATCGACCACCAAGGAAACGGAGGCGTGAAATGAACAATGGACTTGCCGGGACAACTTTACGTGTCAACCTAACCTCGGGTGAAATAAAGCGTTTCCCAACCGATGATAAACTTTTCCGTCGTTGGCATGGCGGTCGGGGAGTGATAGCAAAGCTCCTGTATGATGAAGTGCCCCGTGATGCTGATCCTTTAGGTCCGGAAAATATTTTCATCGTGAATGTTGGCATAATGAGCGGCTGCTATATCCCTTCGGGTTCCAAGACCGAATTTGGCTCAATATCACCGCTTACAAACGGTCATGGTGATTCCAACATGGGTGGTCATCTCGGTCCGATGCTCAAGTTCGCAGGATATGATATGATCATCTTCACCGGTATTTCGCCAAAACCAGTTTTTCTATATATAGATAATGATACTGTTGAGTTGCGGGATGCCGCTAAATATTGGGGGGTGGGATCACTCGATTGTGAGGAACAACTCAAAAAAGATCTGGGTGAAGATTTTGAAATTGCTACAATAGGTCCTGCGGGTGAAAACGGAGTGTTATTTTCTTGTATCACGCATGATTTTGGCCGCCAGGCAGGAAGGACTGGTCAGGGAGCAGTTATGGGCTCAAAGAAGCTGAAAGCAATAGCTGTTCGGGGGAATCGCTCAATTCACGTCCATGACCTCGAATCGCTTAAAAAACAGGTTAATGAGATAATACAACGTACTAAGATCCACCCGAACATGGAACCCTGGCAGAAGTATGGCACATCATTTTTCATTCGATGGTCGAATGACAATGCTGTTCTTCCAGCTTATAATTTTAAAACAACTTACTACGAAGATGTGGGCAAGATAGACGGTGACCAGCTTATTGAGCATTGTCTTATTACACATAAGGCTTGCTTTGGGTGCTGGATGAACTGTGGAAAATACACAAAAGCGGTTGTCGAAGGAAAGCCTGTCGTTCACCTTGAGGGTCCAGAGTATGAAACGGCGGCAACCTGCGGGTCCAACCTTGGGATGAAGGATATAAATCATGTCGCATATATCAACTGGATGATGGATAATTTGGGGATGGACACGATGTCGGGTGGCGGAGTTACCGCTTTCGCCATGGAGTGTTTTGAAAAGGGTTTTATCACAAAAGAGGACCTCGAAGGATACACGATCAAATGGGGTTCACTGGATGATGTAGAGCATTTCCTCGATATGGTATCTCACAAACGTGGAATAGGCGAATGGTTTGCTGGTGGCAGTAAGAGGGCGGCAGAAAAGATAGGGCATGGCAGTGAAAAGTTTGCTATGCAGGTTAAGGGACAGGAGATGTCCGGCTATGACGGCCGCTGGGCACCTGGAATGCTGCTTTCCTATATGACAGCGGACATTGGCGCCCATCACAACCGTTCCTGGACGATCACTGTTGATATGGCGGAAGGGAGGGAGTCGATCGAGGGCCGGGCCAATATTGTCGTTTACCTCCAGCATATTCGTCCGCTATTCGACACATGGTGTATTTGCCGCCTTTTCTGGGGAGAGTTGGATATTTCGCCCGAGGAGATTGTTGAGTCACTCAATCACATATCAGGATGGGGGATAACCTTTGACGAAGCCCTGCGCACATCTGAGATGATTTGGAACCTGACTCGTTGTCATTACCTGGAGCGGAATCGGGACATTGGCCGTGTTTTCGACTATCCACCAGCTCGATCCTGGGAGGATAAAATCCCCAGCGGTCCCGGAAAAGGAAAAGGCGTTACCAAGGAGCAAGTTGAAAAGATGCTGGACGATTATTATGAGGCACGCGGATGGGACAACAATGGTAACCCAACACGCGAAGTTCTGGAAGACTTGGGATTGGACTTTGCCGCCGATAACCTGGAGAAGATTGGATTTCTGGGAAAACCCATCCCTGGGGGTGTTCCTCTGATACGAGGTGAAAAATACAAACCGAAGGCATTTTAACGGTTATGTAATAAATCGGAAGGGTCGAGTCATGGTGATATATCTTAAAGCAGGAAGCGAGCTGCGAGAAAGGTTGAAGCCAGATATCGATTATTACACCCGCCGCATAGAAACGGTAGAAGGGAAAACTATTAGGGAAATATTAGCTGATATCGGTATTAATCCTGCACTAGTGGCCTTCGTTTACACTTCAGGTAAAGTAAAGGGATTGCAATACATCCCATCAGACGGCCAAAACATAACGCTCCAGCCACCTGTGGCAGGCGGTTAGTTCATGGCAGAAGGATGAGTGAGGATCGATGGGCCTTTCGGATTCAGAAAAAATACGCTACTTCAGACAGCTTAATGTCCGGGGTTGGAACCAGGAGAAGCTCAAATCCGCAAAGGTGATAATTGTCGGAGTGGGTGGACTTGGCTCTGTCTCGGCTCTTTACCTTACAGCTGCCGGGATAGGCAAGCTGCGTCTCTGTGATGGGGACAGGGTGCAACATACCGACCTCAACAGGCAAATACTCTACTCTGAAGAGTCAGTCGGTAGGCTAAAGGTTGAAGAAGCGAGGAAACGCCTTGCCTCTCTCAATCCCAATGTCGAAATCGAGGCCATACCAGAATTTATGGATAGCCAGAATGCTGATGAGATGACGAAAGGCTGTGATCTGATCGTGGATGGCCTGGATAACATCGAATCCCGCTTTATTCTTAACAAGCAGTCAGTAAAGATGAAGAAGCCTTATATCTATGGTGCAGTCCAGGGATGGGAAGGATTCGTTGGTCTTTTCCATCCACCTAACTCTGCCTGCCTTGCGTGTTTCCTTCCGCAAGATACTCAAAAGCCGGATGAGATACCTGTCCCAGGCATTCTCCCAGGGATGATAGGGATTTTCCAGGCGACAGAGGTGCTTAAGTTCATTATGGGAGTTGAGGAGACACTTTTAAAGCGTCTTCTGGTTTATGATAGTCAAAATCTCACCTTTGATATCGTTGAAATAGAGAAAAACCCGAATTGTCCTCATTGTGCTGTCTCTTAAAATCACAATTTTTTCCGTGAGTGAAGCTTTTCTTATTGGATGAAGACACCAATTATTCTTAAGCTTTCCGTAGATTTGGAAATCTAAAACTCTGTCTGTGTAAATTCGTTTGACTTCAGAGAGAATATTGGGTATTTTTAAGAAATCGTTCATCCGAGGTCTAGTCCGCACAGAAAAATATGATTGAAAGAAAAGAAATTCCGTCCAGGCATATCGCCATCGAAGGCATGCTGTGTTCCGGAAAAACCCAGCTTGTAAACATACTTGCCAAAAAGATCGGAGGCCGGATCGTCTTGGACAGGACCGAAAATCCTTACATCAAGGATTTTTACGAGGAAAAAGAAGGCGCCGCATTTCTCACACAGCTTGTGTTCCTCGTGAACAGATACCATCAACAGGTTGGACTCAGACAAAGAGGCCTTTTTGAAGAGCGCATTCTTTGTGACTATCTTTTCGAAAAGGATAAAATATATGCCTACCAAACCCTCACGGATGATGAGCTTGTTGTTTATGAAAAGATATACAACGTGTTTGTCGAGAGGGTCGCTCGTCCGGATCTGGTCATATACCTCCAGATCTCCCTGTCCAAACTTGTGAGAAGGATCGAAAAAGAGGGAAGTGCGTTAGAAAAAAATATATCGGAAAAATACCTCGAGGATATCTGTGAAGCCTACGATTATTTTTTCTTTAACTATCAATCCTCGCCTCTTCTCGTTGTGAAGGCCGATGATCTGGACCTCTCCCGTGAAGAAGATGTGGATGATTTGATCGAAAAGATCGAGCAGATGAAAAAGGACACTCTCTATTATGTCCCACTCAGTAAATCCTCGAAAGATTAAAATAGACTTTACCTCAATTCTGGTGTGTTAAAGACAGAATGGGGAGAAAGGAAAAAGAATGTCCACAACTGAAAAAATCCAAAAGATCACTGTTCCGACTTTACTGAAAAAGAAAAAGGCTGGCGAAAAGATCACTGCCCTCACGGCATACGATTATCCTATCGCTAAGATCGTCGATAGCGCTGGGATCGATATCATCCTAGTCGGGGATTCTGTGGGGATGGTGGTGTTGGGGTATGAGAACACAATCCCCGTCACTATGGAAGAAATGATCCACCACACCAAAGCCGTGGTGCGCGGCACGAAAAGGGCACTGGTTGTAGGGGATATGCCCTATTTTTCCTTCCATCTTTCCGAGGATGAGACCGTCACCAACGCCTCTCGTTTTCTCAAAGAGGCAGGAGCTCGAGCGGTCAAGATCGAAGGCGCATCACCCAAGAGATTGAAGCTTATCGAAACGCTCGTCGAGGCAGAGATCCCGGTCATGGGTCATGTTGGATTGACGCCTCAGTCCATTCATCATCTGGGGCGATTCAAGGTGAAGGGAAAAATTATCGATGAAGCTCGCAAAATTGTGGCCGATGCCCTGAATCTCGAAAAGGCGGGCGTTTTTTCTGTGATACTGGAATGTGTACCCATGGAGCTGGCACGTATTGTGACCGAGAGGCTCCGGGTCCCGACCATCGGGATCGGAGCAGGCCCCTATTGTGACGGTCAGATCCTGGTGTTTCATGACCTGGTTGGATTTATGAACGGTTATCTCCCTAAGTTTGTCAAACGATATGTCCACCTTCACGATACTCTTACACAGGCTGTTCAAGCTTATGCCGCAGATGTGCAAGGGGGGGATTTCCCTGATGACGAACACTCCTATCATTTCAAGTCGGATCAAGCTCTTGAAGCTTTGCTTGAAGAGGACAAATAGAGATCTTTGTCCGAATTCCGTATGAATAATGTGATGTTATGAATACCGTCAGAAAAATTGAGAAAATGAAATCTGCATTGAGGGATGTCAGGTCCCAAGGGATGAGTGTGGGATTTATTCCGACAATGGGGTATTTGCACGAGGGACATTTAAGTCTCGTTAAAGCTTCGCTGAAAGGCGCAGACTGTACTGTGGTCAGCATATTCGTCAATCCAACTCAGTTTGGACCCAAGGAAGACCTAGAGGAATACCCGAGAGATCTTGCACGGGACAGCCGGCTTCTGGAAGAACTGGGAGTCGACTTCCAATTTTGTCCAGACTATACAGAGATGTATCCCCCGGACTACAAGACCTATGTTGAGGTCGAAGACCTGCAGGATAAATGGGAAGGCCTGTCCAGGCCGGGACACTTTCGAGGTGTCTGCACCGTCGTTTTGAAACTTTTTAACATCGTTCGACCAGATGTAGCCTTTTTCGGACAAAAAGACGCACAACAGGCGATCGTCCTCAAAAGAATGGTCAGCGACTTCAACTTGGATGTCCGAATCGAAGTGATGCCCACGGTAAGAGAAGAGGACGGATTGGCGCTCAGTTCACGGAATGTCTACCTAAATCCCGAACAGAGACAAGCCGCACTCTGTCTCTCACGAAGCCTCAACGAAGCCGTAAGCAAAATCCGGTTAGGAGAACGGCGTACAGCCCCGCTTATGGAAAGAATGAGGGAAATTATTGATGGGGAAGACTTGGCAAAGTTAGATTATATTGCTATTGTAGACACGGATTCTTTGGAGCCTCTCAAAGAAATAAAAAAGGAAGCCCTGATCGCTCTCGCTGTTTATTTCGGTAGCGTCAGGCTTATCGATAATATAATGGTACCTGCAGAGGAGTGAAGAGAAATGAAAAGGATTGTATTGAAGTCAAAAATTCACCGCGCAACAATTACCGATACGAATGTCGATTACGATGGGAGCCTCACTCTGGACGGAGTGTTGATGAGAGAGGCGAATCTGATCCCTTATGAGCAGATCCAGGTTTACAACATCACAAACGGAGAAAGATTCACCACGTATTTAATCAAGGGAAAGGATAATTCCGGAGAAGTGGTTGTGAACGGGGCTGCAGCCAAAAAGGCCAATTCTGGCGATAAAGTGATCATCGTGGCCTATGCCACAATGGATGAAGACGAAATGGATTTTTTTGTCCCCAGGGTTTTATTGGTGGATGATCAAAATAAGATAACCTCCCGTTGAAATCCATGACGTAAGCATCCTTGTTTCCGTGATGCTCTCAAGTCAATTGATAATCGCTGGAGCTCGTCACAGTCCATATTCGTCGAAGACCCCCCCACCCGCCACCATCCGACTCATAAGGACAGTGACTCGCTCTTTTTTCCGTCTAATGGGCTTATCACGGAAACAAGGATGCTAACGTCCTTGAATTATAGCTTGTTTTCGGAGTCGATGAGGAGTAAGCTGGGATTTTCGAGAAGGTTTATGAGGTCATTCATGAACCTTGCGACTTCTGCACCATCGACCACTCTGTGATCAAAGGAAAGACACAGGGGCAGGATCTTTTTGATCTTCATTTCTCCCCCTTCTGCACGAACTCTATCGGCAATCTTCAGAGTGGCGAGAATGGCAGCTTCAGGGTAGTTGATGATAGGGGTGGCATACTCCCCTCCGATCATCCCCACATTGGTGATGGAAAACGTGCCTCCCTTGAGGTCCGCCATATCCAGTGTCCTGGACTTTGCTTTTTCTGCCAGTTGTTGTATTTCCCCTGCCAATTCAAAGAGGGATTTATGTTCTGCCAGCTTGATGACTGGGACGATCAGGCCATCGGGAACATCCACAGCAATTCCTATGTTGAAGTATTTCTTGACGATGATCTCTTCGTCATCTTCGTTGAGCGTTGCGTTAAGGATAGGATGGAGTTTAAGGGCAGATACCACCGCCTTCACGATAAACGGAAGGAAAGTCAATTTGATGCTTTTCTCATCAGCCCGGACTTTTAGTTCTTCACGGATCTTGGTCAGCTCGGATACATCGGCCTCATCGAAATGAGTCACGTGTGCTGCCTTGCTGACTGATTCAGACATCCTTTTTGCTGTGGCTCTCCGCACACCGCGCAAGGGGATTCTATCGATAAAGCCGTAAAAGTCGTACTTGGCTTTCATCTTGAGAGCAGGTGGTTTGGCTGTTTTTTCTGGTTTTTTCTCTGAGACTCTATTCACATCGTCCTCTGTGATTCTACCTAGAGGGCCTGTCCCCCGAACCGTTTTTATGTTGACACCCAGCTCCAATGCGAGTTTTCGGACTTTTGGAGTGGCCAGGATCTCTTGAATGTCTTTGTCGCTCTCTACGATCTCTCCCACGATTCCGCCTGGAGCGGGCACTTCTGGCTCAACCATTTTGGCTGGTTTGTGTTCAGTTTCAGGTGCGGGTTTTTCTGCTAGCGATTCACCCTTTTCTCCGATGATCACCAGGACTTCGCCCACTTTGACGATGTCTTTTTCCTTGAAGTAGCGTTTGAGAATGGTTCCTGAATACGGGGACGGGACTTCGACAATGGCTTTATCTGTCTCAATATCAGCGAGGGTCTGGTCTTCTTCGATCGCGTCTCCTTCCTTTACCCGCCACTTGACGATCTCGCCCTCAGTGATGCCTTCCCCCACATCTGGAAATCGAAATTCTTTAGCCATTTCAGAACTCCATAGTCTTTTTTATTCCTCGAACGATCCGCGCAGGGCTGGGGTAATAATAATCTTCGCTCTTTGGGAGCGGGACGACGATATCCTGCCCTGTGATCCGGAGGACTGGTGCTTCCAAATTCAGAAGCGCTTTTTCATTGATCAATGCGGCAATCTCCGCACCCAATCCGCATGTTTTTGGTGCTTCATGGACGATGAGAGCCCTCCCTGTATGTTGGACGGATTGGATAATCGTTTCGTGATCCAAAGGAGAGAGGGTCCGCAGGTCTATGATCTCAGGAAAAATCTCCTCTTTTTCCACGGCATCGGCCGCCTCTTGGGCTTGTGGAACCATCGCTCCCCAGCAGATAATCGTAAGACCTTCGCCTTCTCTAACGACCTTTGCCGTTCCCAATGGGATCTCATAATCGTTTTCCGGAACGTCTTGTCGGCCTGCCCGGTACAATTTTTTCGGTTCCAGAAAAATGACCGGGTCATCGGACCGAATAGATGCGATAAGCAGCCCTTTGGCATCAAAGGGAGAGGAGGGGACAACGACTTTTAATCCCGGAATGTGGCAAAAAAGAGCTTCGGTACTCTCAGAGTGAAGCTCCAGAGCTTTAACACCGGCGCCGTATGGCATCCTGATGACGATGGGCACCGTGAATCGTCCCCGTGACCTGTTTCTGAGGCGTGCAGCATGGGAAACGATCTGGTTGAAGCCGGAGAACACAAAACCCATAAACTGGATCTCGGCAATAGGGCGTAATCCATAAACCGCCATCCCGATAGCTGCGCCGATGATCCCGGATTCGGCAAGCGGTGTGTCGATCACCCGTGCGTCCCCAAACTTCTGGAGCAAGCCTTCAGTCACACGGAAAACGCCTCCGTCCACACCCACATCCTCGCCGAGTAAAACCACCCGTTCATCGCGGAGCATTTCTTGTTCTAAGGCCAGGTTGAGGGCTTGAACCATATTGCCGTTCATTGGTCGTCCTCGCTCAAGCCGGCTTTCAGCTCATCCATCTGCTCTTTCAATTTTTGGGGCATGTCCGAATAGGTGTGACTGAAGAGGTCTTCTATGAGAGGGGAGGGAGTTGCTTC
>JBATYS010000452.1:0-3049 GCA_049674205.1 Candidatus Aminicenantaceae bacterium | reverse complement strand
GACGGGTGTCGATAGCCTGGCCATTTCGATCGGCACATCTCACGGGGCGTACAAATTCAAGATCAAGCCGGGAGAGGAAATCCCTCCTCTTCGATTTGACATCCTGGAAGAGATCGAGAAGCGGCTGCCGAATTTTCCGATCGTTCTCCATGGCGCATCCACAGTCCTTCCCGAGTATGTCGAGATGATCAACATGTTCGGTGGAAAACTCGACAATGCTGTGGGCATCCCAGAGGAACAATTGCGGAGGGCGGCCAAGTCGGCTGTCTGCAAGATCAACATCGACAGTGACAGCAGATTAGCTATGACTGCCACTATCCGAAGAGTGTTCGCTGAAAAACCGGAAGAGTTCGATCCCCGAAAGTATCTCGGCCCTGCACGTGATGCCTTGATCGCCATGGTCAAAACCAAAAATGAGTCTGTCCTGGGAAGCGCCGGCAAAGCATAATCGCAAGTGGTAGAAAAGTATAATTGCAGCAGTAGAAAAGCATAATTGTAAATGCCGGAAAAGCAAAGCCGGATTTGATTAAAGAAGGGAATTTTTCGGTAGAGATGGCTGGGCCAACGCCAAATTTTGGAGGATAAAATGACCTCGAACAACCTCGATTTTTCCATAAAGACTTTAGGTGAATGCCACATCCCCTCTCCCATGACAGAGGTTCCCTTTGTGGACGAAAAAGATCATGTGCTTTATCATTCTAACTTCAGAGACATCCGGACTTACCTGGATGCGGCCAAAGAACCTCCACACTTCGAGATGGGCGGGCCTAGGGAAAAAATATTCTTCGATCCATCCAAGCTCAAGTGTGGCATCGTAACGTGTGGAGGCATCTGCCCTGGTCAGAATGATGTCATCCGGGGGATCGTCATGAGCCTTTACTACCACTATGGCGTTAAAACTGTTTTTGGCTATCGTTTTGGTTATGAAGGTCTGAGTTACAAATATGGACACACACCCTTAGAACTGGATCCTGATTTGGTCGATGATATCCACAAGTGGGGCGGAACGATCCTCGGTTCGTCCCGGGGGCCTCAAGATGTCTCGGAAATGGTCGACACCCTGGAACGGATGAATGTGGGGCTTTTGTTCACCATAGGAGGGGATGGCACGCTGCAGGGAGCCCAGTCCATCGCTGAAGAGATCGAGCGGCGGAGGGTGAATATCGGAGTTGTGGGGATTCCCAAAACCATAGATAATGATATCTCCTATGTGGGAAAATCCTTCGGTTTCGAAACAGCTGTTTCTGAGTCGAGGACGGCAATATACGGTGCTCACACAGAGGCTCTTGGAGCGAGGAACGGAGTGGGCCTGGTTAAGCTTATGGGCCGATACTCCGGATTTATCGCCGCATACGCCTCTCTTGCGAATAACGATGTCAACTTCTGTCTGGTACCCGAGGTGTCTTTATCCCTTGAGGTTTTCCTTGAGGCGTTAAAGAAAAGATTGGACGCTCGAGGGCATGCCGTCATTGTTGTCGGGGAGGGGGCCGGACAGGATCTGATGATGAGGACCCTGGAAAAGGATGCTTCAGGGAATATCAAACTGGGAGATATCGGTGTTTTTCTCAAAGAACAAATCAAGATCTATTTTAAAAAGATCGGTGGTGAGGTCAATTTAAAATACATCGACCCGAGCTACATCATCCGCAGCGTGCCCGCCAACTCGAGTGATTCGGCATTCTGCCTTGTGCTGGGACATGATGCCGTGCATGCGGGTATGACGGGAAGGACAAATATGCTTGTGGGTCACTGGAACCAACAGTTCACACATGTGCCTATCCAGCAGGCGGTATCCAAACGAAAGCAGATCGATCCCCGTGGAAGGTTGTGGAGCGATGTCCTCTCCAGCACGGGGCAGCCGAAGGATCTGAAATGAAGGTTGTGGATAAATTAAGACAAGATGCCGAAGTCATCTTTCGGGCGGGACTCAGTGCGGTCGACTCCAATGCTGCTGTGACAAGATTTCTAAAAAGGAAGGATCGTGTGCTGACAGTTGATAATTCATCATATGACCTCGAGGATTATGAGAATGTCTATGTCGTTGGCGCAGGAAAAGCATCGGCAGCCATGGCTCAGGCTGTAGAGAGGATTCTGGGTGAGCGAATCAAAGCGGGCGTAGTCAACGTCAAGTATGATCACACCTTGCTCCTGGATATCATCACGCTCAATGAGGCGGGACATCCCGTCCCTGACGAAGCTGGTCTAAAGGGAACACAGCGGATCGTTAAGCTTCTTGAGAAGACCGGTGAAAAAGACTTGGTTCTGTGTTTGATCTCGGGTGGAGGATCGGCGCTTTTACCTTATCCTGCGGAAGGGATCACCCTGGATGAGAAGAGGCAGTTGACCCAAATACTCTTGGAGAGTGGCGCCACCATCCATGAGATGAATGTCCTTCGAAAACATGTGTCTCGCGTTAAGGGAGGAAAACTGGCGCGGTTGGCCTATCCTGCGACTTTGGTCACTGTGATCTTATCGGATGTGATCGGTGACGACCTGGACAGCATTGCCTCAGGGCCCACCGTTCCCGACAGAAGTACGTACGCAGATTGTTTGCGTATTTTGCACAAATATTCTGTGCAGGACAATATTCCCAAAGCTGTCCTTGATCACTTAGAGAAGGGGGCCCAGGGACTCATCGAAGAAACGCCAAAAGCGGATGATCCGGCCTTTTTCAAAACACAAAATGTGATCGTGGCCAACAATTCACTTGCTGTCCAGGCCGCCAAGAGCAAGGCTGATGAACTCGGGTACAACAGCCTGACCCTGTCTTCTTACATTGAGGGGGAGACTAAGGATGTCGCTCTCGTTCATGCTGCAATCGCCAAAGAGATTTTGAAGACGGGGGAGCCCGTGTCAAAACCAGCCTGCGTTATATCCGGCGGGGAAACCACGGTAACGATCTGTGGGAAGGGCAAGGGGGGGCGCAACCAGGAATTTGTGCTTGCAGCAGCGATCGCAATAGACGGCCTGGAGAAAGTGGTCATTTTGAGTGGGGGTACAGACGGTACCGATGGCCCCACCGATGCGGCTGGCGCACTCGCCGATGGCA
>JBATYS010000451.1:0-3705 GCA_049674205.1 Candidatus Aminicenantaceae bacterium | reverse complement strand
GTCCCCAGGATGTACTTCATCTTATGTCTTTTATCAGCCCGGTGGACCGAAATCGTGCTCTGGTCTATTCGCGGTTGATGCCAGTGCCTTTCCGGGAATGGCTGCTTGAGAGGGGGATGACACTCATCGAAGTGCCGGATGTGGAGTTTGAGGCGATGGCCTGTAATGTGCTCGCAGTTGCTCCTGGGAAATGTATTATGCTAGCAGGGAATCCACGCACAAAACAGCTCCTCGAGGAAACCGGAGTGGAAGTCTGGGAATATTCTGGGGACGAGATCTCAAGGAAAGGTGCAGGTGGTCCCACATGCCTTACTCGCCCTCTCTTTCGAACAGGCTGAACTCTTCGGCTAAATCTCTTTCGCAGGATTAAGATTTATCGATGGATTTTATCTTTGAGAGCACTGAGGCATCTTTGTCGAGCCTGTGATCGACTCGGAGATCAATGTGGATTCTTTGTGCGCCCATATCCACTAACACCTTGTGGGTTTTCTCCACGAGTTCAAAAAGAGTTCTCAGGTCTGGTGCTTCGATCGTTGTCGCCATCCCGCCCGTGTAACTCTTCAGGCCAGAGTTCTCGATCACTCTTACGACTTCCTTGACATACCGGCTGACCGATACTCCTTCACTCGTGGGGAAAATTGCCAATTCACCGATGATCATTTTTCACCTCACTATGATTCTAAAAATGAATTCTACCAACACTCCTTTTTTTAATCAACGAACCGAGGCAGTGGGGAAAAATTCCTCCTCTGTTAGACTGAACAACAGAGATCTCCCCCGTCGAAGAATAACTCATAACATCTGACATCTTTCTCTAACTTTCTCGAGTTCTGCCTCCGCATCATCGATCAGGAGATGTATCGCTTCCTTGAGCGGCCTGACCTGATCGACGAGGCCGACACTCTGTCCCGCCATTAAAGAGCCCATCTCAACATCCCCCTCCTTAACCGCGCGGCGGAGTGCTCCTGTCCAGTAAACTTCCACCTGGTACTGCGCTTCCGAATGAGAGATCTCTTTTCTTTTCCTTTTCCCGATGAGGTCGACCTGAAGGTCCGAAAAGGAATCATGTCCTTTATTCCTCAGAGCCCGGACAGCCACAACCTTCAGATCTGAACCGATCTGGGGTGTGGATATGGCATCACGCGCTCGTGCCCTAATGAAAGCTTCCTTGAATTTGGGGTGAGTATGGCACTCTTCTGTGAGGACAAAGAATGTACCCATCTGCACACCGGCAGCACCCATCAACAGAAGATGGGCCATAAACTCTCCGGTAGCAATACCTCCTGCAACAAAGATAGGAACTCTATCGACTTTGAACAGGACCTGCTGGAGAAGGATTCCGAGAGACACATGGCCCACATGTCCTCCGGCTTCACTGCCCTCCAGGATGAGCGCATCCACACCCATATCGATGAGACGATGGGCGAGAGATTCCGTGGATGCAAAACTGAGGACTTTTGCCCCGCTCGCTTTTGCACGTTCGATCTCCGGTTTGCGCGGATAACTCCCAGCAAACACAATAAAAGGGACCTTGTTGTCTGCAGCCACATCGAGATGTTGCTTATAATAGGGAGCGATGGTAATTAAATTGACGGCAAAGGGTTTATCTGTAAGCTCCTTGGTCTTTTTGATCTCCGCATCGAATAGATCGGGTTCCATGTTTCCTGCGGCCAGACACCCGAAGGCCCCTTCATTACCCACAGCCGATACAAATTGACTGTTTGAGATCCACGTCATTGCTCCGGCGATAATGGGATATTTGACACCAAGGAAAAACTTCCCTTCTTTCCAGAGAGATTCAAGGTGTTGCATTTTTTCCTTCCCCTATATTATCTGAAGTAGAAATTTGGATTTTACTAATATAACGCATTATTGATTATACACGCGTTACGTGCCTGAACACCTGTTCCAGCCACAGTTCGGACATGTCGGGCACTTCTCATCCGGGAGACTAGCGCCACAGATCTTACACATCACGGTGAAAAAATCTTTGGCATTTGTTTTTGTCTTGCCGATGTGCCGTTCCATCACTTTGGCGATCGCATCCGGAATAGATTGAACCAACCCACCCTCTGTAAAGATCGGCTCAGAGCCTCCGATCCCTTTGAGTTGACTGATGACATCTTTGGGTTCGACGCCGCTCCTCAGCGCTAGCGATATAAGCCTGCCCAGGGCCTCTGCATCGGCCATAGTGGAGTATCCGCTTTTGCCGATGGAGGTGAAGACTTCAAAGGGCTTCTGATTGAAATAGGAGATGGTGACATATAAGTTCCCGAAGCCGGTTTTGATCTTATCAGTGACTGATGGGATGGAATTCGGCCTCTCCTTAGGATGAAGCTTTTTTGTGGGAAGGTTGAGGACCTGTTCGGTGCGGCTTCCATCCCTGTAGATGGTGATCCCCTTGGTATTCAGCTCATGAGCCAGAAGATAGGCGTTGTTGACATCCTCTTTTGTTGCGCTGTTCGGAAAATTTATGGTCTTGGACACGGAATTGTCCACATGTTTTTGGAATGCGGCCTGCATCTTGATATGCCATTCCGGTGTGATGTCGTGGGCAGTCCTGAAATAAGCGGGAAAGGGCTCATCAGGGTTTTTTGCCTTCCACTCGGCATACAGAGGATGGATATCTTTGAGTTCGCCGTCAATGATCTTTGATGTGAATTCAAAGGCGAATACGGGCTCGATGCTGGACGAACACCCAGCGATACGCGATATCGTTCCTGTAGGAGCGATAGTCAAAACCGTGGCGTTCCGTATCGTTTTTCCCTTAAAGACCGAGTGCTCGATGTTCGGGAAATTGCCTCGCGATTCTGCCAGTTTTTTGGATTCAGCCTGTGCATTTTTTCTCAGGAATGATGCAATTTTTTCCGCAAGTTTAATAGCTTTTACCGAATCATACCTGATCTCCATCTTGATCAAGAGGTCCGCCCAGCCCATGACGCCCAAGCCGATGCGCCTGTTTCCCTTGGTCGTCTGTTCAATTTCAGGCAGGGGATACCTGTTGACTTCGATCACGTTGTCCAGAAATCGGACCGCGATCTGTATGACTTTTTTAAACCTCTCCCAGTCGAATCGATCCTTTTTGTTCGGAGCGAAAAAGTTCGATAGATTAAGAGATCCCAGGTTGCATGATTCATACGCATGAAGTGGTTGTTCACCGCAGGGATTCGTCGCCCTGATTAGTCCGAGCCCGGAAGTGGGATTGTGCTCGTTGATTTTATCTATAAAAATTAGACCCGGATCGCCCACTGTCCAAGCCGATTCCACGATTTTGTCGAAGACCTTGCTGGCTTTTTTCTTCCCTACCTTTTTCTTAAGGAAGGGATCGTAGATGCTGTATGAGCCATCCTCCTTTAGCGCATCCATAAACGCCTCCGTGACCGCAACAGAGATGTTGAAATTATTGATCGTCTGGCCATCCTTTTTCAGCAGAATGAATTCTTCGATGTCGGGATGATCGACGCGCAGGATCCCCATGTTTGCGCCTCTGCGTGTGCCGCCCTGTTTGACAGCTTCGGTCGCGGCATCGAGGACTTTGAGGAAAGAAATGGGGCCGGAGGCGATTCCCTGCGTTTTGCGGACAAAACTCCCTGCAGGACGGAGGAGGCTAAAATCGAATCCTGTACCCCCTCCTTCTTTATGGACCAGTGCTGTGTTTTTAACGGTTTGGAAGATGGAATCCATGGAATCTTCGATCGGAAGGAC
>JBATYS010000450.1:0-2955 GCA_049674205.1 Candidatus Aminicenantaceae bacterium | reverse complement strand
GGATCAGCAATCCTGCAATAATTGCATAGATGCAGATCGAGATCTGAAAATTGAGCGACTCTTTTCCTTGGTCTGCGACAAACTCTGATTCATCTTTTTTGATCAACCAGATGATCAGTGGACCGATAATGTTGCCAAAAGGAATGATATACCCTGCCAATGCCGCAAGATGGCAGAACATTCCCCAACTTCTTTCCTGTGCTTCAGTCAATTTTGTCATGCGTTCACCTCCAGACGTTTGCGCTATAATTCTATTTCCCTTGTTTTGTGAAAATGTTAATAGCTAAAAATATGTTTGTCAATCATGAAGATGGGAATCATTTATTCCGCGCGGTATCGAATTTTGCCAGCTACGATCGTGTAAACGGGACTTGTTGTCAGAATCTCTTTAGGATCGGATTCCAGAATATCCTTATCCAGTATGGTAAAATCTGCATATTTTCCCACTTCGATAGAGCCAAGGACATCCTCCTGGAAAGCGCCATATGCGGCCCATATCGTGAAACCTTTGATCGCTTCCTGGATGGTCATCCGCTGTATGGGGTGCCACCCTCCCTCGGGCCAACCCGTGGGGTCCTGCCGGGTCACTGCGGCATAAATCCCCAATAAAGGATTTGTGGATTCTACGGGAAAATCCGAACCACACGGAATGAGAAGGCCCTTATCGATGAACCAACGCCAGGCATAAGCCCCTTCGGCCCGTTCGGCTCCGACTCTTTCCTCAACAAAGTACATATCAGAGGTGCAGTGTGTAGGCTGCATAGCTGGGATCACTCCCAGTGAGACAAATCTCTCGACGTCCTCAGGCCTTACGATCTGAGCATGTTCGATGCGGAACCTGTGGTCCTCTTGGGGATTCTCCTTAAAAGCTCTCTCATAAGCATCCAGACAGAGACTGTTCCCACGAATGCCGATACAGTGAGTGTTAACTCCCATATCGGCTTCCAAGGCAGCCTTCGATACCGAGTATATGTAATCGGTTGGGATCCTCAATAGACCCGAGTTGGAGGGATCATCGGTATAAGGCTCAAAGAATGCGGCGCCTCTGGAACCTAAAGCCCCGTCAAAAAAAAGCTTGATACTCCTTACAGAAAGCATAAAATCGCCATACTCATCGATCCGGTGTGCTTTGAAATATTCCACAAGATCAATATCCTGCGGGAGATTTGTTTCCTCCCCCAGCATGGCATACACGCGGAGCTTAAGCTGTCTTGCATCAATGAGATCTTTATACATGTCAATGGCACGAGGGCCGACGCCTGCCTCATGAACGCCTGTTAATCCTACTCGCAAACATGCATTGACCGCTTTGAGGAACTTTTCCCTAAACTGCTCCTCGGTGTCCTCAGGAATAGCAGCAATCACACTATCCATAGCCCTGTTGACCAAAACGCCCGTGGGCTCGCCATTCTCTTTCCGGACAATGACACCCCCAAAAGGTTCCGGCGTATCTTTTGCGATTCCCACAATTTCCAGCGCCTTTGCATTGGCAAATGCAGCGTTCCCGTCCACTCTCATCAAGAATACAGGGTTATCAGGAGATACCGCACTCAAAGGATCATGGATGGGAAAAGATGCATCTTCCCAATCGTTCTGGTCCCAACGTCCTCCGACAATCCACTCTCCAGGCTTTACCGTCTTCGCCTTCTTAGCCACGCTGTCGATAACCTCTTCGAAACTCTTTGTCCCTGTGACATTGAGGGATGTCAGTTCTTTTCCGAGGCTGTGTAGATGGGCATGGGCGTCGATCAAGCCGGGCAAGACAAGCTTGCCATCACAATCAATGACAGTGGTATTAGGGTAGATAAAATCTTGAACCTTTTCGTTGCTTCCCACAAAAACGATCTTATCCCCACGGACAGCCACCGCTTCTTGTGTTGTAAAATTTTCATCCACTGTAACGACTTTACCCCTCTGAAAAACCAGATCGGCAGGCCTCGGTTTACCGCATGAGATGAAAACCATGCCCAAACCTATCATCGCCACTAGAAAGATCCCATTAATATTTTTCATTTCTCTTCCCTCAAACAGCTACAGAATAATAAATACTATCTTTCTATTATTGGATTGATTTTTTCTCCTTTTAAAATTATATCTTCTGCCGAAAAAAAACAAGAGCCGTAAGCATATGCATTTCCAAAACCAAACGAGGATTCTGTATGTCAAAGTGTGATTGCTTTATGAGCAAAAAAATGCGATAAAAAAAGGGCCATGAAAGACGAACAACCGAATCCCGATATTTTAGTACAGAGGATCGATTTAAAAATTCCATTGATCGGATTCTATGACGCGCCTGATCCACAGCCTTTTGCGCCAAATGTCATCCCTAAGCCCGGAGAATGTGTCTTTTCATTCTATAAAAATTGGCTCAGAGGTGAGACTCTTCACATCACCAAGGACCACTACGGATGTGGAGGGGTCGGTCGATGGATGTGTGGGATAACGACCCGACCCAGAGAAGCATTCATAAAGTTCTTAGTGGACGACGAAGGGCTCAAATCCTCCCATGCACTCATGGAACAATGGATCGATTCCAGAAGCCCTTTCCAAGCATCGCATCCGCATCTTCTGGTCGGACCGCTTAAAGAGGATCAGTGGGCGCATGCAAAGAGCATCACTTTTTTTGTCGATCCAGACCAGTTGAGCACGCTCATGTTAGGTGCTCAGTACGAAAGTTCCCCTGAGGACCCCCCTTCTGTGATCGCGCCATTTGGTTCAGGCTGCATGGAGCTATTGCCCTTTGATGACCCGAACATCCCACAAGCAGCAATCAGCACAACAGACATTGCTATGCGCCAGTACATCCCTCGCAAGATCCTGGGATTTACCGTCACAAAGTCCATGTTCGAGCGGCTCTGTTCTCTGGATAAACGGAGTTTTCTCTATAAACCCTTCCTGCAGAGGCTGCGGAAAGCGAGGGATTTACCAGACATCTAAACTGAATTATTGGATAAT
>JBATYS010000449.1:0-2258 GCA_049674205.1 Candidatus Aminicenantaceae bacterium | reverse complement strand
CCGCCACTGAGCCAGGATAGGGGCTCTGAGCGGATCCAGGTTCGAAAGTTATTTCTACGGAAATTGATCCCCTCATATCTTTCGAAGTTCCGAGAGATCCCTGCCGAGATAAATGTTCCTCTCCAGCCGCTCATGAAAAAGCTGAGCTCATACTCCTCATCTGTCAGGACATTGTTGAAGTCATAGATCCTTCTGTACTGAAGCGAAGGCCGGATGTCCACGATCAGGTCCGTCATTGGAAGGAAAGCATAACCCAAACGTGAATCAAATGACTTGATATCCTTGCGGCGGAAAAATCCCAATGAGCCTTCAAAATCAGGCGGAATGTATGTATAGTCCGCGCTGAAACTCAGATGTCTCCCCCTTGCGTTGAAATCGAATTTCATGGCCGGGACGAGGCTGGATTTATACTCTCCCACTTTAGTCTCGGATCCTAGCACTTGGAAGGAGAACCGGTAATTGTTCCAGAATTTAAAGGCGCCATCCACCCCCCCGACTCTGTTGTAATCAGAAATAGAGATACCCTCTGATTCTCTGAGCTCCTTATCCGTAAAGAGGAGGCCGATATAAGATTCGGTGAAGAGGTCTTGTTTCAGGCGGAAAACGTTGATGAATCCTTTTTGAACGATATCTTCCTCATCCTCCTCGTCCTCTTCATCGTCCTCGCCTGGCAAATAGATTTTAGAGGCGTTGAAGTCATAGGTGCTCAAAACACCGATGGTCGTTTTTCCGATTTTTCCGGTTAGCTTAAGGCCCCATCCAGGCTCGACGATGGTCCGCGTGTACAACAATTCAAGAGGCGTATCGAAGTAGTCCTTTCCCTCGAGAAAAAATGGCCTTTTCTCCGGATAATAGAGAGCATAGCGCTGGTTGACGTCGATCTGGGGCATATCCGCTTCCACCTGACTGAAGTCCGGGTTGATGGTGGCATCGGCGGTCAGCTCGGAGGTGATGCCGTACTTCAAGTTTAACCCCGCTTCGGGTTCGAATTTTGATTCTCTTTGCTTCAATCCGGTCACAACAGGCATGACCTCGAAGTTCTTGCCTTTGTTCAAGCTGCCATCGATCTGTATGGTACCGGCCTGGATCAGGAATCCATTGATGTCGCGGGACCGGGGGTACCAGTAGATCTCTTCGTTCTTTCTCCGTATATTCCGCTTGATCTGCATTCCCCAGAGCTGCTGCTGGGAATGGGGGAATCGGAGGCTTTTAAATGGAATCGCCATCTCCACTGTGTAACCTTCGTCATCCAGGTTGGCATCGGTGGTGAAGTATGTGTCCCAGTTCTTATCGATATGGTCAAATCCACCTCCGCCTCCTCGGCCTCTCCTCCCACCGCCGGATTCGACAAATATGCCGTCTGATTGCACACCACAGGGATTGACAAGAAAAGCGAACGCCCGTTTTTTGTCGTTGAATGTATCCAGATAGATGGTGATCTCGTCATCACCCATAACTTTATCTCTCTGTGTGAGACAAGCCCTGACGGCCTTAGGGTTTGAGTCGTAACAGCGGACAGCGATGTAAAGGGTATTCTTATCATATCCGATGTAGGCTACGGTCTTTTCAGTGGGTTCGCTCCCCTCCAGCGGTTCGTATTGAGTGAAGCTCTCGAGGATAGCCCCAGTCTCCCAGAAGGGATCGTCCAGCTTCCCATCGATCTTGGGAGGATTTTCGAAGGGGGGGACGACAACTCTGTATGAGGCTGGGTCAGCACTGCGCCTGTGCGTGGCTGGATTAACGCTCCGAGAAAACAGGAATTGGGAGCATAAAAAGAATGCAGCCGCTAGACCTATGGTTTTGAACTTCATCTCTTATCTTTTCGTAAATGAAGTATTATAGGATAAGCCGGTCTCCTAGGGAAGTTTTAACTTTAACGGATTAGGAAATGCTTCCACTTCTATTTAATTCAAGCTAGTAAATTCCTCTTATTTGTTCCATAACCCAGAAATCTGGATGTTCTTCTCGTCGAGGCTTACGCCCATATCCCTGTTCAAGACTGCAACCGAGAGGATGTAATCGATGATAGCGCGGATTTCCTGAGACCGTGCGGTTGCCAGATCTCTCTGGTACTGAAGCACGAAATAATTCGTGGAGAGCCCGACTTTGAGTTTTTCTTCCTCTGCTTCCAGCTGTCTCTGTGCCAATTCCCTGGCAACCTTGAGCGCCTGGATCCGTTTAAAGTTTGTCTCCACAGCCCTGACGGCGATCTTCAGGTCTGTGTAGATCTGCTGTTCCTGTTCTTTGAGCCGCAGATG
>JBATYS010000448.1:0-5309 GCA_049674205.1 Candidatus Aminicenantaceae bacterium | reverse complement strand
TCGATGCTGTCCAAACCCGGTTCAAAGTTCTTGAACACTTCGACTTCTCCAAGGACATCCTCAAATCCGTGCGGGTCAAACCATTTCTTCCGGGGGATGTCTTCCCGGCTTTTAAAGGGTGAATGAACGATTCCTATGGGCTCAAAATTGATTGTCATCGATTCTTACCTTTCTGAGGTTAATTTTTTTTCTTCGACTCATAAAACCCAATGGATTTCATCGAATCGATGGGAGTGATGAATCCAACGTTTAGGCATAGACATGGGTCAACCAGGTGCTGTAGTCTTCGAGCTCTCCTCTAACCATGCGATGGAAGGTTTGTTGAATTCTATCGGTGAATTCTCCCCGCTCGCCGCTGCCGATTGTGTATTCCTTTTCATAGGCTTTGCCGTTTGATCCGTCCGCGGCTTTTACGATCGGTGCGATCTCCACGGCCGTTCCGGAAAAAAAGGCCTCATCCGCTTGAACAAATTCCTCCTTGGTGATAGGGCCCACTGTCGTTTCAATACCCAGATTTCTGGCAAACTGGAGGATGCTTGTCCGGGTGATCCCTTCGAGGATAGACTCGTTCATGTCGTTGGTTTTCAGAATACCGTTGTTGACGATAAATATATTTTCACCAGGCCCCTCTGCGATATTTCCTTCCATGTTCAGGTACACTGCCTCATCGAAACCCCTGGACCGGGCCTGCTGACCGCCCAGCGTGGACAGGACATAGACTCCACCGAGCTTGGCCTTCATATCAACCTGGCTGTGATGGATACGCCTGTTCGGGAGGATATAGACAGAGACTCCATTTTCTGCCGCTTCTCCGAGGTAAGCCCCCCACTCCCAGGCAGAAATGGCCAGTTCAACGGGAGAAGTTTTAGGCAGGAGTCCCAAGTTCCCGTAAGCATAATAAAGGAGCGGCCGGATGTATGCTGAATCCAATTGGTTTTCCTTTATGACGAGTTTTATGGCTTCTGTGATCTCCTCTTTTGTGTAAGGGATGTCCATCGAAAGAACGGAAGCCGAGTGAAAGAACCTGTCCAGATGTTCGGGAAGGCGAAAGACAGCGGGGCCATTGGCTGTGGGGTATGCCCGGATCCCTTCAAAAACAGAAGTCCCGTAGTGAAGTGCATGGCTCATAGCATGAAGGGTGAGTGTCGGCCAGTCTAAGAGTTTTCCCATTTGCCAGAATTTCTTTGCTTTGGGAAAGTGTGTGTTATCAAGCATGTTTTCTCCTTTTAACTCATCCCATATGTGTTTTTGAAGATTTTATCGTTTTCTAAAATCATGGAACTAAGGAACGAGCATAAACTCCCAAGCACACCAGACATCGTCAGGATGGGGGTCGGGTGGACAGACGAGGCATTTTGTCTTCAATCTGGGGTCTATGGTTTTAGCGAAAAGGCTGTATTCGACAATTCCCACAGATTTACATGGGAAGTCGGGAAGCCCCTGTCTCTTCCGTGCCTCCTGAACGCGGCACTTTTTCATCCGGAACACGCAGCGCGTGTCACTCACTTCGAGGACCTGCTGGACATTGATGTGAGCATACAGCCGGAACTTGAGGCACTGGATGAGGGCAGGGATGCCTCCGCCCGGTTCGATACCCAGACTTTTCATGATCCTTTTGGCCTCGATGACAGTAAATTTTTCCCATGCTTCTTTATCCAGATCCATGGCGGCATCGATGCCGTATCTGTTCTCGACCGCGCGGAACCAGAGCCCGTCGTGGGCAAGCCAATTCTTCGAGGCATCTTCCAGTAATCCTATAAGCTCCTCCTTCGACATATCCTTAACGTCTTTCATTGTACACTCATTTGTGACTATTCCCTGCGGATGATGGTTCATAATAAGTCTTTCCCTTATGTGTAAGAGGCTTGATTTTGCCATTGTTGATCAAAATATTCAGGTATTTTAGGACTTCGTCCCTGTGTTTGCCAATAGATGCGGAAATATCCGACAGTGTCACCGGTCTTCGCTGAATCATTGAAAGTATTTTTCGTTCGAGATCTTGGCTTTGAGGGAACTGGTTCATCTGCGCGAAGTCAGCGACAATTTCGCTCTTTTTCCCCAAGAACTTTTGAATTTTTTCAAGCTCCTTATGGTTTAGAGCCTTGGCATACATTTCGGCAGGAGGACGGATGACCGTGTTGAGATGAATTTTGTCGGGCTGAATCTCCCTAACGGTAGCTTTGAGCTTTTTTATGTGTTCAGTGGAGTCGTTTTTGCCCTTGACCAGCATGATCTCCAGCCATATCTGGCCTTTAAATTCCTTCCGGAATTTTTTTAGGCCTCCGATGATGTCTTCGATCTCTAATGAGGCATGGGGCCTGTTGACCTCGATAAATTTTTCCTGTGTTGCTGCATCGAGAGAGGGGACAACCAGGTCGGCCGGTTGTAAGGCCTTTCGAACGCGTGGATCTGTAAGAAGTGTGCTGTTCGTCAGGACAGCCACCGGAACGTCAGTGATCTTTTTGATCTCCTTGATGAGTTTTTCGAGGGTGGCGTTCAACGTGGGCTCTCCGGAACCGGAAAAAGTGATATAGTCGATCCTTTGCCCCGATGAGAGAGCCTTACTAATTTGAGTTAAAACACTGTCAGTCGAAAAGTGTTCTCCTCGCTGAACAGTTTTTTTAGGAGTTGGGCCTAATTGGCAATAAATACAATCCAGGGTGCACGTCTTGTAAGGGAGGATGTCGACTCCCAGTGAGAACCCCAGCCGTCTTGACGGAACAGGGCCATAGACATGAATGGGGGATTCTTTACCCTTTGTTTTGGTCACTCGGATTATACTCTGTCCTTGTAAATTTCGATAAATCGTCTTAGGGATCTGTCATAAGTCCTTTCCACATCATCTGGAAATAGACAGGCGGGAAGCTGTTTCATTCTCCAGTGGTACTGTATGCACTCGCAGCAGACGCCCTTTCGGCTGCACGGCTCATAGGAGCAGTTGCAGAAGGTCAGGTTTTTTTCCTTGTTACATTCTTTCATGTTTGACTCCGGTCTATTTACGTAAGTGTGGACAGCGAGAGGAGAATGGGCTTTCGAGATCCTAAGTGAAGTTTTAGATTTTACTCCTCACAATTTGCCCAGAGCTTACGGTCTCATTTGCTCCGAGATCATTTTTTAGAGCTGCTTCGAGAATTTCTCGAGGTCTTTGTCTTTTGACATGGCCTTTTGTCTCTTTACAGTCATGGACTGTGAATAAGGGATTTTAATTCATGTACAAAATACGAACGTCGGTTTAGCCCAATTATTATACCAAAAGGACAACTCTTAATGTCAAAAAGTTCACATGATTTCCTCTTATTTTTAGCAGTTCTTGCAGAGTCCTAAAAACTGGATGTTGTGCCCTTCGATTTGAAAATCCCAATTTTAGCGGAGAGCATAAAAGTCATGAGAGGAGCATCTCAAATTCGTGTCCGGGAAAATTTCAGGCTTGAGGATATTCGTCGTTTTTGACTGAGTGTTTGTTATCCGTTATGGGCTGTTATATAATAACCAAAAAAATAAAGGGCAATAATGAGGGGCAAATGACAAAAAAAACAGGTTATTCGGAGAAGGAGGCAAAAGCTGGACTCAAATCCAAGCTCTCTCCTCTCGAGACTTTTCCCAATCAGTTCCCCGATTATGAAATAAAAATAGATTATCCTGAATTCACCTCGATCTGTCCAAAAACAGGACTCCCTGATTTTGGGACGATATTTATATCCTATGTTCCTGACAAGAGTTGCTTGGAACTCAAATCCCTCAAGATGTATCTCTTAGCCTACCGCAACCTGGGTATATTCTATGAAAACGCAGTCAACCGCATACTCGAGGATATCGTAAAAGCCTGTCATCCTGTCAATGCCTCTGTGGTGGGAGAATTCAATCCGCGGGGCGGTCTGATAACGACAGTAGAGGCCCATTATCCCCGCCACATACTATAACAGATTCTAGCCTCAGGTTCTGAGCAACGATTCTATCTAGGTCGTACCCCAAGATTCTAGTTACGGATCGCTTTTTTGTGCACATGCCAACAGTCTTTCAGTTGTGGCAGGGGTTACTTGTTTTTGTAATTCGGATTTTCATATTTTGATGTATTCAAGTATACTCTGTCTTCGAAAAAAAATGACAAACACACAGATTGGAGATGTAGACTACAAAAAATTCGGAACGACCGATGCCCTCATGCTTATGGCTATTCTGTTCTGGGCGGTAAATTTTTCATTCGTAAAAATAGCGCTAAGAGAGTTGTCTCCACTCGGTTTCAACGGTATCCGATTGCTCTTCGCTTCTGTAGTGCTTGTCCTTATTCTTGTTTTAAGCGGTGAAAGCCTTAAGGTGGATCAAAAAACCTTCTGGAAGATTGTAATCCTCGGCCTCATCGGCAACACCGCCTACCAGATGGTTTTTATTCACGGCATCGACCTGACAACCGCTTCCAATTCGGCGATCATCATTGCTATGACGCCGGTGTTCATCGCCCTTTTGAGCTCTTTGATGAAGCACGAGAGCGTTCATCCCGCAGCTTGGGCGGGCATCCTTTTCTCTTTTGTTGGCTTCTATCTGGTGATTGCTAGCCGACTCGGGACATTCCAGTTCTCCTCTCTAAGCGTGCAGGGCGACTTGTTGATCTTCTGTGGAAACATCTGTTGGGCCGTATTCACCGTGTTTTCCAAACCGCTGCTCGAGCGAATGTCGCCATTAAAGCTGACAACTCTGACCATGGTAGTCGGCACCGTATTCTTTCTTCCGTTCACTATTAAAGACATCTCCCGTATCCCCTACCGTACTGTATCCCTCAAAGCTTGGGGATCACTCCTTTACTCGGGATTGTTTGCTCTCGTTATCTGCTATGTGATCTGGTATGCATCCGTGCAACGAGTGGGAAACACCAAAACTGCGGTCTATGACTATCTGATCCCTGTCTTCACAGCGATCTTTGCATATCTCTTCATCGATGAGAGGATCACTGGACAGCAGGCATTGGGCGCGCTCATCATCTTTGTGAGTGTTTATCTTGCCCGAATCGGGTATAGAGGCTTTATCAGAAAAAATGCAAAGATCTGAATTCTATGCGGGAAAATGCTCAAATACTTCATGAAGTATTTGATTCGGCGCGCAAAAAAAAATACAATCATGGACAATGGCACTCGTTGAGCTCTTCAAATCCATCCGACCACAGCAGTGGCTGAAAAACCTCTTCATTTTTGCCCCGCTCATTTTTTCTGAAAACATCTTCAATCGCTCGATGTTTCTCCAGTCGCTCCTGGCTTTTGCCGTTTTTTGTCTGCTTTCCGGTGCTCTGTACATCTTAAATGATTTAAAAGACCTCG
>JBATYS010000447.1:0-3374 GCA_049674205.1 Candidatus Aminicenantaceae bacterium | reverse complement strand
TCAGGCGATGAGTGATGATAAATGTGGTTCGTTCTTTGGAGATCCTCTGCATGGCCCGCTGGATCTGGTCCTCTGTCGCGCTGTCTATGGCGCTTGTCGAGTCGTCGAGGATCAGGATCCGGGGATTGGTGAGGAAGGCGCGGGCAATGGCGATACGCTGCCGTTGTCCTCCTGAAAGAGTGACTCCCCGTTCACCGATTTTTGTTGTGTAGCCCTCGGGAAAGGCGGTGATGAACTCGTGGGCCTGGGCTTCGCGGGCTGCTTTTTCTACGACTTCCTGGGAGGCTTCGGCTTGACCGAAGGCGATATTTTCCTTCAGCGTGCGGGAGAAGAGGAAAATGTCTTGCTCGATGGTGGAGATCTGGGAGCGTAGGCTCTCAAGGCTCCACTCCCGGACATCGATCCCATCGACCAGTACACGGCCCGAGCTGGCATCAAAGATGCGATTGATAAGCCGCGTCAGAGTCGTCTTTCCGGAACCAGTGAGGCCTACAATAGCAACCGTCTCTCCGGGTAAAGCCCGAAAATTGATGTCCTTGAGCACTGGAGTCCCGTTGTAGCTGAAGCTCACGTTCTCAAAGGCGACCTCCCCGCTGATCGGATGGCGAACGCCCTCCTGGTTCTCATCCAGTTCGGTCTCGGTTTTGATCATCCTCAGGACCCGTCCTGCACTGGCGATCCCCAGCTGGACCAGGTTATAGGTGAATATCGAGATGAATGTTGTAAACCGCAGGGTTCCGAAAAGACCCATGAAAGCTACGACGTTTCCCAGAGTTATTGCACCCTGCCGCCAGAGAATAAGAGAATGGAAAAATCCGGCGCCCCAACATACACTGAACATGAGCATCGGTAGATAGCGGGCCTGGATTAGGCCCTGGCGCACGAAGTAGTCTCGGAACACACGGGCGTTGTTTGTGAATTTGTTCCATTCGTACCGCTCCTGGACGTTGGCCTTGACGACCTCGATCCCGGCGACGGCCTCGGCGAGCCCGGCATTCAATATGCCGAACTGCTCCCGCTGGGCAATGCTTACCGGCTTGAGGCGTCGGTTGTAATCAATAACCGTTATAGTTAAAAGCACGGTAAAAATCATAGGAACAAGGAGTAATCGGGAATGAATCAGGGCAATCATGATCACAGGAACCACGAGAGCCAGGATAGAGTCGATAATTAACATCAGTCCGGGACTGAACATAAAGTTAAGCGCACGGACGTCGTTGGTGGCCCGGGCCATGATGTCGCCTATGCGCTGCCTTCCGTGGAATGTCTGACTCTTACCCAAAAGACTGTGGTAGAGCTCCGCTCGCGAATCCCGCTCGATCTTCTGAGCCAGAAATTCAGCAGAAAAGCTGCGCAAGAGTCCTGAGAGCCCCTCGCCTAAAGCACATATGATGATTATGATCACAGGGACCATGAGGTCATCGAGCTGGAAGCCGGCCGTCGAGATCACATCGAAGGCTCTGCCGACGAAAACCTGGATGTAGCTGTAGGTAAAGTTGGTGGCCACTGCACTGAAAATCAAGATCAAGGGGAGAAGGGGATAGCGCACCACGTGGGAGAGGATCCAGCGGACTGCTCCCCCTCGTCTGTATCTGTATTCATTCTTATCCTGGAATTCTCGTTTAAGCACGGATATATCCTTTTATGAACGGGAACTCCTGATTATAGGATATTCTTTTTTCTAAATCTATAAATCCCTCATAATTATTGATTATTGTGCTCAGACTGACGTAAATAATAGAAAATAAAAGTTTTCATACCTAAAAAGTGCTATTTTTTCCCCTTAAATTGCGTTTTCCGGGATCGTTTTGGGTATTCTAATGACCTATGAGTGATAAGTTCTTCTCCTCAGCTTAGAAAGGCCTTTTTCCCCATGAAATATAACATCTAAGGTGATTATTTAAAGGATTGAACGGGTCATTTTATTTCATATCAATAAGTTGTGTCAGTCTGAGCATATTAGACTGCATATTAGATATGTCATTAGTAACAATATAACCGAAATCACTCTGTTTCGTTTAAAAGAGTGGAGGAAACATGAACACTCAATCTTCTGTTCTGCGTGGCCTTGTTGTCGCATGGATTTTAATTGTGCTATTGGTGACGGCGCCGATCATGGCTCAGGATCGGACGGATGACGATAAAATCTGGGCGTCCTTCACGGCCTGGATCAGGACGAATCCCGAGAAAATATCCCTCAGGATTTATGAAGAGAAACTCACCCAAGATGGTCTGCCGCAAGACGAAATCAAGTGGCATATCGAGACAATTCGTCGCCTCTTCGAAGAACATCCCGCAAAAAGTACTGAATTCACCTATGACCGCATCTTTTCCAAGCCCTTGACCGGCGACCCTGAAAAGGATGGGTTCACATCCACACCAAGTGTCTTCATGAAGGAATCCACCAAGGACCTCCCACCTGGAAGAGCCCTCGATGTTGGAGCGGGACAAGGTCGTAACGCAGTCTGGCTGGCTCAGCAAGGTTGGGATGTAACCGCCATCGATATTTCGGGTGCCGGCCTTGCCGCGGCGTCGGTCAATGCCAAAAAAGTGGGCATCTCAATCACGACCGTGAAAACGACCTACCAGGACTTCGACTTCGGAACCGAGCGATGGGATCTCATTGTCATGATCCTGTCCTGGGCGCCGGTTTCCGATCCGGCCTTCGTGGCCTGGCTGAACGCCTCCCTTCGACCTGGAGGCGTCCTCGTCTTCGAGCATGTTCTTGCCACTGAGAAGCAATCCTTCCCCGGCAATGTCCACGCGCTGCCCCCTAATGCCCTTCTCTCCCACTTCAAGGATTTTCACATCCAGAAATATGAGGAGGGCGTGTGGTTGGGTGATTGGGGCGGCCCCCCAGCGGAACTTGTCCGCATGATCGCAAAAAGAAAAAGAGAAAAAAGAAAAGACGAGCCGGCAGAAAATATCTAAAAATTGGAATGAAAATTGGCACAAGTGCATTTTTTCATTTTCTCTGGAAAATTAGACGCGGCTGTATTTAATGGGTGGAAAGGGAAAACAACCTACTTAATTCTGATGACAAGTTTCTTATCTCAGACCAGTTAACCTCTTCCTCGCATCTTCCACCTCAGCCATTCCCGGGTCTGCATCCTTCCACAGGTCGAGGAATCTCTCGTAATTCTCTATGGCTTTGGATGTGTCGCCTTGCTGTTCGTAGATCTTGCCAAGCATGTAGAAGCTCTTTGTGTAAATGTCCCCGTAAAACAAGCCACCGGGCGTTAGGGCGATGAGATTTTCGTACTGTTCTTGTGCTTTTTTTACATCTCCCGATCTGTAAAAAGCTAAGGCCAATGATTCGATGAATAGTTCGTTTCTTTGGAAAGGAGTCAGAGAAAGGGCCTGTTGAATGAGGT
>JBATYS010000446.1:0-15595 GCA_049674205.1 Candidatus Aminicenantaceae bacterium | reverse complement strand
CCCATTAGGAAAGCCTTCGGATACTTAACAAGAACCCTTTCGATGATGTACTCTTCGATCTCCTGGGCCGAATTAAGCTGCATCGCTTTCCGCACGATCCTCCGGATTGTCTTGTTTTCCACTGAACGCAAGACCTCTTTGATCCGGGGAATAAAAATAGGATTCATGCTGAATTTGCGCAACCCGAAACCGAGCAAGACAAGTGCAGATAGGGGGTCAGCGGCCATCTCGCCACAGACTGTGATCTCTTTCCCTGCAGCTTGAGTGGTCTCAATGATGAACTTTAGGATCCGCAAAATCGATGGATGGAGAGGCTTGAAAAGATAGGACACCAGCTCGTTCGACCTGTCCACAGCCAGATAGTATTGAATCAAGTCATTTGTCCCGATTGATAAATAATCCACCTCTCTGACCAGCACATCAGTCATAGCCGCCGCTGCGGGAACTTCGATCATGATCCCCAGGGGAATATGTGTATCGAACTTGATTTTCTGCGACCGCAACTCCCTCTTGACCTCTTCGAGGAGGTTCTTCACCTCTATGATCTCCTCATATTCAGTGATCATAGGGATGAGGATACGAACATTCTTAAAGACGCTCGCTCTCAGGATCGCACGGAGCTGTGTTTTGAGCAGTTCCCTATCGCGGAGAGAAAACCTGATCGCCCTCAGGCCCAGAGCCGGATTGGGCTCCTTCTCTATTTTTAATTGGGGGAGACTTTTTTCGCCTCCGATATCCATCGTACGGATGTAGACCTGGGCGGGGTGGGCAACTTTGGCGCACTGATAATAGGCATTATAGTGCTCCTCCTCCGAGGGCAGGGACGTGCTGTGCAAATATATGAATTCCGATCGAAAAAGTCCGATTCCCTCCGCGCCAAGAGAAAATGCCGGTTTAACCTCGTTTGGTAGCTCGATATTGGCCAGCGGATAAAACCTCTCGCCATCCAAGGTCAAAGACTTCAGCTTGGCTGTCTTTCGGAGTTCCTTACGATAATTTTCATATCTTTTTTTCTTGCTGATAAACTCTTTTTCTGTGGCCAAGGGGGGATTGATTAGGACCTCACCATCGGTTCCATCCACAATTAAAATATCTCCATTCTTGACACGTTTGGTAATGTTCCTCAGTCCGACAACTGCTGGAATGTTCAGAGACCGAGCGAGAATCGCCGTATGGGAGGTCTGGCCACCCATATCCAAGGCGACAGCGAGCACGTTTCCTTGACTCAAACGCAGGGCTGCTTCCGAAGGCAAGAGGTCATGTCCCACCAGGATCTTGTCTTTATCGTCGTGAGTCCTCTTCGGTTCGAAGGGCTCTAAATTTTTATAGACCCGAGACAGCACATCCGAGACGTCGAACTTCCTTTCTCTAAAATATTCATCAGCGATGGATTCAAACTCGATCATGTATTGCTCATGGATCTGTGATATCGCCCATTCTGCACGGGTCATATTTTCTGTAATGATCTTTTTTAGACTTGCAAACAACGAACTATCCTTCACGATAAGAAGGTGGGCATCAAAAATGAAGGAATGTTCCTCCCCGACTTTTTCCTTCACTTTATCCTTGATAGTCGTCAACTGCCGTTGGGTGCGTTCGATGGCTTTTTCCAAACGAGCGATCTCATTATCCAACTGCTCCGGCAAAATGCCGTCTTTTCTCGAGGAAAAAATCACACGCTTCGTCAAGAGAACCTCCCCGATCGATATGCCGGGAGATACGCCGATTCCTCTTAGCCTCAGATATTCCATCAGCCTATTCTTCTTCGTTAAACTTGTTCTCGATAAGCGCTTCCAACGCATTGAGAGCTTGGTCCTCATCGGGACCTGATATCTTCAGTGTTATTTCCGATCCCTGCACAGCCGCCAGAGTCAAAATTCCAAGGATACTCTTCCCATCAATTTCATTCCCATCCTTTTCGATCCACACAGAAGAGGCGAACCGATTAGCCAGGTTCATGAATTTCACAGCAGCCCTGGCATGAAGCCCGAGTTTATTTTTTACGACGACTTTTTTCTTTACCATGGGAGCCAAGCTGATTCAGCTCTTGGACCGCAAAAGAGCGCTAGCAAGGTGGATGTTCTTTTTACCCTGTTCAACAACTTTCTTCGCCACTTCCTGGAGGCTATTGCTCCTTTGGAGAGATGCAAATTTAATAAGCATCGGAAGATTCACTCCGGTAATGATTTCAACCTGATTGTCCTTTAAAAAACTGAAACTCAAGTTGGAAGGAGTCCCTCCAAACATATCTGTGAATATCAGAACTCCATTCTTCTGATCGACCTTTTTAAGACTCTCGTTGATCTTCTTTTTTGAAGCCTCGACATCATCATACCATCCGATGGAAATAGCTTCGATGTTGACAGTTTCGCCGAGTATAATCGTCAAAGTATTCAGAATCTCCTCTGCCAATTTGCCGTGGGAGACGATGATACCACCGATCATTCTTCTACTGCTTGTCCTTTTCGACTTCTAGATCCGTTTTGTCCATAGTACCAAACGGGGAGCGAACCCCATTATCTTTGCATAACTCATACTAATTATTCAACATTTTATCATCTATTTAAAACAATTCCAAATCCGTGTTGATGTTTTTCCGAGTGCTCAGATTATATGATATCGAAAACACGCTCAGTTTCCCCAGCGAGGAAACTTCGCTCGGACGTAGGGGCTTCCCTCACATCTCCCCATGGGAGATGTACCATGCCCGCCTAGAGCCCTTCTCACGGTTTTCTCCATCACACAATCTGAGCACCTAATAACGCTATTGAGTATTAATGACAACACAGATTTGGGAATGCATCCGAACAAGAATGACCATCATATAAAACAGGAAATCCGAATGTGGAATAAAAAAAGCAGGTCTACTTATAAATATCCCGATGATAGATACGGGCGAAGTAGGAATTGCTCCTCAAGTGATTTTTGATCTGCTCACCACAGACAACTGACCGGTGTTTGCCTCCTGTACAGCCCACGGAAATGGTCAGGGTGCTCTTCCCCTCTTCAACAAATTTGGGCATCAGATAATCCACAAATCTGTACAATTCCATCAAAAACTGATTCGCTCCCGCGGATTGGAGAACATATTCACGCACACTCTTGCTTCTTCCCGTTTTTTCTCGTAACGCGTTGATATAAAATGGATTGGGCAAAAATCGCGTATCAAACACTAAGTCAGAGTCAACAGGTATCCCGTATTTATACCCAAAACTGACAATAACGACCTGTAATTGTTGTGTTTTCCGCTTGAGAAATCGTCTTGTCAGTATCTTTTTTAGATCCCAGACACTCATCGCCGTGGTGTCGATCACCTCATCCGCCATTGTCTTGATCCCGGCCAAACTTTCCCTTTCCAGAGATACGCTTTCAACAACAGATCTCTTTCGCGTCAGAGGATGTGGGCGCCTGCTCTCACTGAACCGCTGCACAAGAGTTTCATCTGAAGCTTCGAGAAAGATCATCCAGATCGGGATCTTCTTCCTTATGGATTCCACCACATTCGGGAACTCAGTCGTAAATCCTTCCTCACGAATGTCAACCACCAGAGCGACTTTTTCTATTTTGAATTCTTCGCGCATCCACAGATCCACAAAACTCGGGATCAATTTGGCAGGAAGGTTATCGATGCAATAATAGCCCAAGTCCTCCAGAAAGCGGCTGACACTGGTTTTCCCAGACCCGGACAAACCTGTAATAATGAGAAATCTATCGTCTTTCACTGGGGTTGCCTCTTTTTATTTTTTTTATCGAGAAGCTTTCTGTCCAATCTCTCGATAATCTCTTGGGGCGCATGATATCCTGTTTCTCTCAAGAGATAAACTTTACAGGCCACTTCGATCAAAGCAGCGATGTTCCGCCCTGGGCCCACAGGAATCGTGATCTGGGGGACTGAAACATCAGTGATCTTTCGATCTCGAGCAAATTCCAGCCCCATCCTGTCGTAAATCTTTCCCTCTTCCCATCTCTGCAGTTTGATCACCAGACGAATCTCTTCTCGATAAGAAACGGCTTTTGCGCCAAAGATCTCCTTGATGTTTATGATCCCCAATCCCCTGATCTCCATGAAATGATGGCTCACCTCCGGTGCAACGCCAAACAATCGGTCATTCTCTACATAGCACTCTGTGACATCATCCGAGATAAAACGGTGTCCTCTCGTGATAAGCTCCAGTGCGCTTTCACTCTTGCCGACTCCGCTATCCCCTACGATCAGAACTCCCAGCCCGAACACCCGGAGCAACCCTCCTGGAATGATCATCTCCAAAGATCCTTACAAAGGGAAAGCTTCCTTTCCCTAATCATCTATTCTTTCTTCCTCGTCTTTGAGGACTTCCAAAATCATGCTGATATCTTCGGCCTCTTGGATCTTTCTGATGATACGTTTCGCTTTGCGCACGAGATGGGCGATGGCTGCAAGGATTTGAAGGTTCACGCTGGGGTTGTCCGGTGAAGAGACTACGAGGAAAAAGATATAGGAGGGTTTTCCATCCAAAGAATGAAAATCCAGGCCTTTTTTAGAGATGGCCAACATCACCACGGGATTTTTCACTCCCTTCATCTTACAGTGAGGGATGGCGACGCCATCACCGATGGCCGTACTGCCAAGCTCTTCCCGTTGCAACAATTTTTCGTATAAATCTTTATCTTTGGCTATTTTGTTCCGCTTCTTGAGAAACGCCCCCATTTCCCTGAGGGCATCATCTTTCGTCGTGCTTTCAAGCTCTGGGATCACCATATCTTGCGTTAATAAACTGTATATTTTCACTAGATTCTCTCTCTCAAGGAATTTATTCGGGCTCAACTAAGCCATAATTGCCGTCTTTTCTTCTGTAGAGAACAGCCCATTTTTCGGAATCAAATTTCCTGAAGACAAAAACTTCTTTTTTTCTGGATTCCAGCTGAAGGAGAGCCTCTTCCACAGACATGGGTTTTAGAGAAAAGTCTCGACTCTGGATCACTCTCACCGGTTGTTCTTCTGTCTCTAGAGGAAGAGGGCCCGACACGACCTCTCGGTTCTTTCTTCTCTTTCTTCCTCGCAGTTTCTCCTGTTCCTTTTTCACTCTTTTCTCGATATTGTCAAACGCCAATCCCATTGAACTGAACATATCGTGCGTTTCTTCCACGGTGTTCAACGTGACTCCTTTGATCTTGACCTTGATCTCGGCCTTGTGCCTGTACTTCTCCACAGACAGGATAAGACCGGCTTCAACGGGATATCCGAGCAACTTCTCGATGGCCTTCAACCTTCGTTCACAGTGCTTTTTGACTTCAGGTGTAATGCTCGTATGTCTGGCCGTATAGTTGATATTCATTGAGTCTCCTCCATCCAATACTTTCTCTTTCTGATGTGGGAAGGTGGGATGCGGAGCTGTTTTCTGTATTTTGCCACAGTCCTGCGGGCGATCTTAAAATTCTCCTTTGCCAAGATCTCTTCGATCTCGATATCGCTCAAAGGATTCTTTTTATCTTCCTGTTCCACCAATTTTTTTATCTTCTCTTTGACTCTTAAAGAAGAGATCTCCTCACCAAAATCTCCAGAGAGAGACTTATGGAAAAAATATTTAAGAGGGAAGACCCCTCTCGATGTCATGATGTATTTGTTGGTGACGACTCGTCCTACCGTGGATTCATGCACCCCGATCTCCTGTGCCAGTTCAATCAGGGTTAAAGGTTTGATGAATTCAATCCCTTTTTCTATGAAATCCTTCTGTTTTTCCACAATGTAATTGGCGACTTTGTAGATGGTTTGGTTACGCTGATTCAAGCTGCGGAGGAACCAGAAGGCTTTTTTCATCCCATCCCTTAAAAACTGACTCGCCTCTGAATCTTCCTTTGACATTTGAGCCAACATTTTTTTGTAGAAAGAGTTGATTCTCAGCTGAGGCATTCCCTCATCATTGAGGATGATCTTCAGCTCGCCGTCCTCCTTCCGAACGATGATATCGGGCACAACATAGAACGTTTTTTCCTTGCTGTATTTTCTTCCAGGTGCCGGGTCCAGGCCTTTGATAACCTCGATGTGAGACTTGACATCTGCGAGAGATATATTCAACACCCTTGCCAGTTGAGAAAAATCGGATTTTTCCAGAAGAGACAAGTGCAGGTCGACGATCCTTCTTGTGACCGGATCATCAATTTCAAAATATTCCATCTGAGCGAGCAGAGCCTCTCTGAGATCCATGCTACCAATGCCGATGGGGTCAAACCTCTTTATCTTTTCACGGATTTCTTCCACCTGCTCTTGGGAGGCTCCAGTGGCCGCAATGATCTCTTCAACAGGTGAGATGAGATACCCATCCTCGTTGATGTTTCCGATAATATACTGAGCAACAAGACGATCTTTTTCATCAGAAAATGTTAAGTTCGACTGCCACTCTAGATGATCCCAAAGAGAATCTGTCTTGGACACAAAGTTCTCGAAATCAGGAGCCTCTTTCTTCTCCACAAAATAGGACCGCATAGAGTTATCAAAATACTCATGGAAGTAAGCTTCGAGGTCTGGATCCTCCTCTTTCTTTTGTGGTTCGGCCGTTTCATTAATCCTGGGGATATCGCCTGCATTTTCCTGTTCCCTTTCTGCTTCGCTACTTTCCTGCGTCTTCTCCTCCTCGCTCTTCACTTCCATAGTTTCTTCCTCGATCTCCAGCATGGGATTTTGAGAGAGCTCTGTATCGATGATCTCGATGAGTTCGAGATTCGTGAGAGGGAGGAGTTTGATCGCCTGTTGCAAAGCAGGCGCGAGAATGAGCTTTTGTACTTGTTTTTGGTGGAGCTGTTGTTTCATGGCCACTGTCGTTCCCTTAATCCATCTCCATCCTTCGATTCACTCTAACCCGAAATCCTCTCCAAGATATGATCGTCTGACTTCCTCAGAAGCGATCAGGTCTTGTGGGGTCCCTTCTTTCAAGATCTTGCCGCTATCGATGATGTATGCACGGTCCGTGATCTTCAAAGTCTCTCTAACGCTGTGATCTGTGATGAGAAGCCCGATCCTTTTTTTCTTCAATGCAAGGATGATCTCTTGAAGGTCAATGATCGCCAGCGGGTCAATGCCTGTGAACGGCTCATCCAAAAGAATGTACTCAGGATCGGTGATCAGCGCTCGTGCAATCTCAAGCCTCCTGCGTTCCCCGCCCGATAAGGTATATGCTTTGGCTCCAGCGAGTTTGTCGAGCCCAAACTCAGCAAGAGTTTCTTTAATGCGGCCATTGTATCTTGAGAGTGAGCCTCCGATCATTTCCAGAATGGACGTTAGGTTGTCGGCAACTGTTAGTTTTCGGAATACGGAAGGTTCTTGTGGAAGTAGACAGAGGCCTCTCCGTGCTCTTAAATACATGGGAAGGTCTGTGATGTCCTCACCATCGAGAGTAATTTTGCCTGCATCATGAGGAACGAGCCCGAGAATGAGGGAGAATGATGTGGTTTTTCCTGCGCCATTGGGCCCTAAAAGTCCAACGATCTCGCCCTTTTTGACCCTAATCGAGACGTCGTCGACAACTTTTTTTTTATGGTAACTTTTTTTCAGTCCTGCCGCTTCGAGATAATTGTTCATATTTCACTATTTTACAACTGTAACAGATCTTTCTCGACCTCTATTTTCGACGACGATTTTACCATCGGCCATAAAAAAAGTCAATTTGGTCCCTGCTGTTCTCCCCTGGTCCTCGGCGATAAGGACCGGGTTTCCCGTAAGAACGATCGTCTCCTTTTTCATGTCGAACACAGCCCTTTGTCCTCTTCCTTGGTACTGCTCTTGTGTGATCACAACATCGTCGGTTGCCGTGATCCTTTTTATCTCCCCATCCCCCTTTTCCAGGTGGATGAAAACGGACTGTGCCTTTAAAAGGACATTCTCTACTTTAAGAGTATTTTTCCCTTGGTAATGAACAATATCCCTGTCAGGATCATACGACATTGCCTCTGCAGAAATAGTCACTCGCTCTTCCCCCTCCTTATCCTTGGGAACATAAGGGAAAGTCGAGCTGATATTGCCCTCTGCAGTAACCTTGCCAGTATCCTTGTGAATGTTGAGCACGTCAGCGAACAGAATATCCTTGTCCTGCCAAACTTTATTGCCTCCACTAAAATTAAAACGTTCCTGCGAGGCAAAATATCTCATGTCCTGAGTCGTTATAAACACAGGTTTGTTTTCTGAAAAGAATCCAACAGCCCGCTTTCCTTCCTCCTGAGCACTGAAAATCACTTGGACGTTCCCGCTTGCTTCCATATTGTTGTTCTTATGCAAAATTCTGATCAAATCTGCTTTTATATCTGAATCACCAGTTGAGAGGCTCGCTCTAATGGCGTCTTTTCCCCTGGCTACAATGGAGTTCTTATCGTCCTCAAGGGCTATTGTATCTCCATGAATACTCCTCTGAATCTCTCCGCTTTCGTCCCTCTCCGCGATCTCTGCATCCGTATTTGTAAAAAACCGCACCAGTTCGCCCTCACGGCTCAGGAGAAATTCTATGGATTTTCCTTTGATCTGGGTCAATTTTCCTGACGCTGCCATGAATTTGAAGACACAGTCGTCATTAGCCAATACTTGCCGGATCCTGGGAAAATCGAGAAAAGCCTGAACCAGGACTTCCTCGGCTTGTATCTCTCGCTTATCGCTATAGAGGGGAAGCGCTTCTTCCCCGGATTCTGAAGAAGAACTCTCCTCGTTCCCTTCCAGAGAAGCCCTGACATTTCCCGTGAATAGCATGGTTCTGATATTTTCGCTGTTCGAGGTCAATTTAAAATCAACGAGATCAGATGTGATCCAGCTGCTGCCGTGAGTAATGCGCACATTGCCTTCGAGCTTACCTTTCTTCGCACGCTTCATAAACAAGAACTTATCCCCCTCAAGAACTATGGGGATAGATGGACTTAGCTCAGATAACAACTCTAAATGTATGGCCTTTTTGAGCTCCAAAGTCCTGTCCTTCAGGGAATAGGCAATCCCTTCCCCGGAACCTGACAACTTCTCGGAAGTAAAATTGACGGGATAATTGCTTTTAAAGATCTGTTTCTCGGCATCGTATTCCAAAAAAGACATATCGAGGTTGAGGTCTTTAAATTGAACTTTGGATCTGTTTGTAAACTGAAATCTGGTTCCCTCTTTGTCATAGACAACTTCGTCGCCAAAGAGAAAGATATCTTCCCCCTCGCTCTTCTCGAAAAAAACGATCTCGACATTTCCCTCGAGATGATACTGGTCATCCTCTCCCATGTAGTGTATATCTGCCCGGATCTGCAGATTCCCCTTTTGCCCTCTGGCTTCAAAAAATTCGATCTGTTCTTTTTGTTCGAGAATCTCTTGCTCGGCATTTTCGGAGTCCTGGCCTATCTTTGGCTGTTGCTTTGTATTTGTGATCAGGTTTACGGCAATAACTGCCAGAAGGGAAAAAAATGCGACCGCTATGAGTGATCGCCAAACTTTTATCCACTGGATCTTGATTTTTTCGACACGCACAACTACACCGGTCATCTCACGTTATACCCCAAGGATATTATAAATGATTTTAGCAGATTTTGATATCCTCAAGCGAGAGATTGAGCTTCTCTTCACCCAGATACCGAGAGAACTGGAAAGAATAGACCAGGTCAACCAGATCTCCTCTCTGTGCCTGATCGGCCCAATCGCCTCTTCCCCATCCCAGGGCTTCGAACATCTTCCCGTTTTGCTTGAGTATGAATTTGCTGTGTTTGCCGTTGATCGTCTTCGGCTGTGCTACGACTTCTGCCATCTCAGTCAAAAAAATTGGTTTGGGATTTCCGACTCCAAAAGGAGAGAGCAACTGCAAATTGTCGAGGAATCGGACTCCGATGTTGTTGAAGTTAAGCTTTGCGTCGATGTGTATTTTTTTCTTTAAGTCATCCTCAGTCAGTTTTGAATCGGCAAAAGCGCTTACAGCCTTCCTGAACGCATCCATGCGATCACGCATAAGTTCACAACCTATAGCAAGAACATGGCCCCCATAGGTCAAGAGGAAATGACTATTCTCATCCAAACAATCAATGAGCGGAAACTCCTTTATGCTCCGCCCCGAGCCAGAGGCCTTCCCATCTCTGTAAGAAAAAAGGATTATAGGCTGATGGAAAGCATCCTTCAGTTTTGATGCCACGATCCCAATCACTCCCTTGTGCCATTCCTCACACCCAAGGATCAAAAGCTTATATTTCTCATGGAGCCTTTTTTCTTCGATCAAACGCATGGACTGTTGGAATATTTTTCCTTCGATCTTCTGTCTTTCGACATTCAGCTTGTCCAACTGTCGTACCGCTTCCTCGCTCTCGCCCACAGTTTCTGAAAAGAAAAGCTGGACCGCCAGATCGGTGAGGCCCAGCCTCCCGGCTGCATTGATCCTCGGTGCGAGCCTGAATCCGATATCCCCCACCGTGATTCTCTTCCCCAAGAGGCCGCAAACCTCTAACAAACTCTTCAGGCCGATGTTGTTGACATCTTCCAGTTGTTCCAGTCCGAACTTGACAAAGAGCCTATTCTCGCCCTTAAGAGCGGCAACATCTGCAATGGTCCCGATGGATATGAGTTTTAGGTAGTGGGGAAGCTGTGAAGTTTTCCCCTCCGATTCTAAAAGAGCCTGGATCAATTTGAACACAACCCCGATCCCGGCCAGAGCCCCATCGGGATACCCCGAAGATTCCAAGACAGGGTTTAAAACCGCTATCGCATCCGGCAGAGAAGGTCCCGGCTGATGGTGGTCTGTAATGATGACATCGACACCCTGCTCCTTGGCCCGGCTGACAAAGTCCACAGCTTTTATGCCGCAGTCGACACTGATCACCAAGGAGGATTCTCTTGCGAGAACGTTATCTACGTATTTTTCCTTCATTCCGTATCCCTGTTTCAGCCTATCCGGAATAAAATATTCCACCTCTGCACCTAGGGATTGGAGGGCTTTTGTCAACACGACCACAGAGAGGATCCCATCGACGTCATAGTCCCCGAAGATTAATATGCGTTCCCCGGCAGAGATCGCTTTTTTTATCCTGTCCGTCGCCTCACGCATACCCTTCATCAGAAAGGGATCATGAAGGTTTTCTAATGTTCCAAACAGAAATTGCTGTACGTCTTGTGTTTCACTGATGTTGCGGTTGATCAATATCTGAGCGATCTCAAGAGGTATCCCCAGCTCTTTCGCAAGGGTCTTTGCATGCTCATTTTCGGGGCGTAATACCCATACGGGTTCTCGCATAGCCACCTAACTTAACACAATTCAGATTTGACCTCAATCACTCATTTCAAAAAGTTAGGGTTTCCAAATTCGTGATGTCTTGATTACTCGATAGCGTGATTGAGTGATCAGATTGTGTGATGGAGAAAACCGTGAGAAGGGCCGGACGGGCATGGCACATCTCCCAAGGGGAGATGTGAGGGAGGGCCCCTTGTCCGAGCGAAGTTTCCACGCTGGGGAAACTGAGCGTGTTTTCGATATAATATAATCTGATCACTCTGAATAACATCATCACGGTTTTGGAAATGCTTCCAGAAAGAATTGTAGAGGTTGATTTTGGGTAGATTGAAAAATATAATGATTAGGCTGTGCTCGGAAACCTAAAAGATAAACTGGCAAAAACACGAGAGACATTCAAGGAAAAATTCGACGAGTTTCTTGGAAGCGATAGGGACAGAGAAGAGATCCTTGAAGATCTTATGGAATCCCTTATTCTGGCCGATGTAAGCATACGATCATCGGAAAAAATCATCAGCTCCATTCGTGAAAAAACAAAAAAGACAGACCCTTTCCCAAAAATCAAAGAACTCCTGGGACAAGAGATCATCGCCATTCTCTCTCAGTTTCCATCAGAGCTTCGGCTGAATGATTCCCAATCCGTTGTTATGTTTGTCGGAGTCAACGGTGGGGGGAAAACCACGTCTCTTGCAAAACTGGCCAACCATTACGCTAAAATAGGACAAAACTCTCTCTTAGTCGCCGCGGACACGTTCCGAGCTGCCGCTCCAGAACAGCTGGCCATTTGGGGAAAAAGACTGAATATTCCGGTCATCAGAGGCCAGTATGGAGCGGATCCGGCATCTGTTGTTTTCGATGCAGCCCAATCCTTCAAGGCACGGGGGCTGCGACTTCTTCTGATCGACACAGCTGGGCGCATCCATACAAATGTGAATCTCATGAATGAATTGGAAAAGATCAAAAGAGTTGTCTCCCGAGAAATCGAAGGGGCGCCTCATGAGTGCTTGCTGGTTTTGGATGCAAGCATCGGACAAAACGCTCTCAACCAAGCCCGAGAGTTCTTGAAATTCTCTGGCTTGACAGGGATTTTTCTCACAAAGTTGGATGGAACGGCCCGAGGCGGGAGTGTTATCAGTATCGTCGATGAACTCGAGCTCCCCATAAAATTCATTGGCATCGGTGAAGGGGAAGAGGATATCCTTCCCTTTTCAGCGGAAGAATTCACAAATGCATTGATCTCATGAATACAACACGCCTTAAAGACATCTTTTACCTCCAAATGGCCTATGGTCTGGCCGAACAGGCCAAGGGCTGGGCCAGCCCTAATCCCCTTGTGGGCGCGGTCATCGTTAAGGGAGACGTAATCACCGGTTTTGGGTACCACAGGAAGCCGGGGCAACCTCATGCCGAGGTCGTCGCTCTCCAAAGGGCAGGTCGAGAGGCAAAAAACAGCACGGCGTACATAACTCTTGAACCCTGCATTCATTGGGGAAGGACGCCCCCTTGTGTGGATAGCATCATTCAATCTGGCATCAAAAAGGTCATCGTGTCCTCCCTGGACCCCAATCCTCTAGTCTACCGAAAGGGCATTCAGAAATTGGATCAGAGCGGCATCGCTGTCTCTGTGGGCCTTCTCGCAGAGAGGAATAAGACGTTGAACGAATCCTATTTTAAATACATCACACAAAAAATTCCCTTTGTCACGGCCAAAGCCGCCGTCAGTGCGGATGGAAAAATAGCGACAGAAACCCACGCGTCCCGATGGATCACATCGCAGCCCACACGAGAGTATGCCCACCTCCTGCGTGGAGAGAACGATGCCATCATGGTGGGAATTAACACCATTCTCAAGGACAATCCCAGATTGACCGTCCGCCACCGAAATTGGCCCAGGAAACGTATTACCCGGGTGATCCTGGACTCCACATTGCGCCTCCCCGTCCATTCGCGGATCTGTGACACGCTCGATCACGGTGAGGTTGTCGTGTTCACCAACAGAAAAGCCTCCCCCAAAAAAATAAACACGCTCACAAAAAAGGGCATCCGAGTCATTCCGCTCTCGCCGCCCAGAAAGAAAATCAATGTCAAAGAGGTTCTGTCCTGGCTCGGGAACCATGAGATCTCGAGCGTCCTCGTCGAGGGAGGCAGCTTGCTGCTCTCATCAATTTTTGAGGAAAAATTGGCAGACAAGATTTTCCTCATGCGATCGCCCAGATTGATCGGAGGGAAAGACGCACCCACAATCTTTGAAGGGCGTGGAGTTGCGACTGTCAAAGAATCACTCCAGTTGAAAAGAACACATCATTTTTCAATCGGGAGCGACACCATTTGCGAAGGATATTTTTAATGTTTACAGGGATCATAAAAAATCAAGGATTATTCAAGGGATACAGGTCGGGGAAGCAGGAGATGGCTGTAGAAGAGCCAACTCTGGCTGGCCGATTAGACCTGGGTGAAAGCCTGGCTATTAATGGGGTCTGTTTGAGCCTCACAAAAAAAGATAGAGATACTCTTTTCTTTTACTTATCCGAGGAGACGCTCAAACGAACGACTCTGGGCCTCCTGCGCCCCCAGGAGCGGCTCAATCTCGAACTTCCCCTCTCTCTCTCCACTCCACTGAGCGGCCATATCGTGACCGGCCACATCGATGGAGTGGGGAAACTCGTGCGCATCAAAGCCATGGGCAAGGGGAAAAGGTTTACAATTTCCTTCCCATCTGAGCTTCGCCCTTACTTTGTTCCCAAGGGTTCGGTTGCGATAGATGGCGTAAGCCTGACAGTTGCAGATTTATCATCCTCAGCGTTTGATGTCCAAGTCATCCCGATCACTCTAGAAGAGTCCAACCTGGGCGCGCTCAGAAGGGGTGACGCAGTCAACATCGAATGTGACATCTTGGGTAAATACGTGTATAATTGGATATCCAAATACCCGCGTTAAAGGAATACAAATAAATGTTACGGAAACCGAAAGTTGCCTCAGTCAAAGACGCCATCCAAGCGGTCAGATCCGGAAAGATGATCATCATCATCGATGATGAAGACAGAGAAAACGAGGGCGACCTCATGGTTGCCGCAGAAAAAGTGACTCCAGATATCATCAATTTTATGGCCAAGTATGGCCGAGGCCTCATCTGTCTTCCTTTGCGCGAGGAGAGGCTAAAAGCGCTCAATCTCCCCTTGATGGTGGCCGAAAATACAGCGCAATTCCAGACGGCCTTCACCGTCTCTATCGACGCAAAAGACGGGATCACTACAGGGATCTCTTCCTATGATCGTGCAAAAACGATCCTCACGACTATTGATCCAGACACTTCTCCCTCAGACCTGGCGCGGCCGGGACATATCTTTCCCTTAAAGGCCATGGGCGGAGGTGTGCTCGAGAGGGCGGGACAGACAGAGGCTGCTGTGGACATCGCCCGCATGGCAGGCTTGAAAGAGGCCGGAGTCATCTGTGAGATCATGAACGAAGACGGAACCATGGCTCGAATGCCTCAACTGGAAACCTTCAGCCAGGCCTACGACATCCCGATCCTCACGATCGCGGATCTCATCAAATACAGGATGAAAAACGAGACTCTTGTTAAAAAGATCGAAGAGGCCGATCTTCCCACAAAATTCGGGGACTTCAAGATCATGGTGTTCGAGGACAGCATTCGTGGAGAACAGCACATCGCGCTGACCTGTGGATCGCTAGAAAAGGACGTGCCGACTCTTGTGAGGGCTCATTCCCAGTGTCTTACAGGAGACACATTCGGCTCGAACCGCTGCGACTGTGGAGCTCAGCTCCATCAAGCCATGAAATTGATCGGGGATGAAGGAAAAGGAGTGATCCTCTACATCCTCAACCACGAGGGCAGAGGCATCGGGCTGATCAACAAGATCAAAGCTTACGCCATCCAGGACGATGGTGCAGACACCGTGGAAGCCAACGTAAAACTTGGATTTAAACCCGACCACCGAGATTACGGGATCGGCGCTCAGATTCTCGTGGCTATGGGAGTGCATAAACTCCGACTTATAACGAACAATCCGCGCAAATTTATCGGACTTTCCGGGTATGGGTTGGAGATCGTCGATCGGGTATCGATCGAAATACCCCCGAATGAATGCAACATCAAATATCTCAAGACAAAAAAAGAGAGAATGGGCCACATCCTGGAAATGGTCTAACTCGACCCAGATCCCCAAATCCTAACATTCAAATTTGTGTTTTGGAATTTCCGGTATGTCTGTTATTATAATAATCCTTTAGCCTGTTTTATGAATAGTTCAGGTTGGGTGAATGGGATGGAGACAGAGGATAAAGTTACGAAAGAGCTTACGAAAAAAGACAACAGGCTTCGTGCATCAGCTCTTAGAAAGATCAAGGGTGCTAAAGAAAAGCACAAGCGGTTA
>JBATYS010000445.1:0-1519 GCA_049674205.1 Candidatus Aminicenantaceae bacterium | reverse complement strand
GTTCGGTCTCAGAAGAACGTAACAGGGGCCCATCCATTCCTCCCACCGGGCCAGTCGGTCCTCTCCCAGAAGCTCCACTCTGGTCACGAGGTCGAATTGAATGTGGGAATTTGCCGGGATATCCTCGATGACCCCAGTCACTGTAAAATCCGTTTCCTCCCGGGCCAGATAGAGCGCTTGACCGATCGGATCTTCGTTCCCGAAATATTTCTTGGCTGTAGATTCTGTGATGACGATGGCGTCCCTGTTATTGAGGGCTGTATCCGGATTGCCCTTTATGAAGGGAAAGGTAAACATCCGGAAGAAACCGGGATCCGTGAGGCAGATGTTGTCCTCCTCGAATTTTTTGTCTACGTAGGTCACGAGCGATCCATACCATGGCCAGACCCGGGCAACCTCTTCGACCTCCGGATAAATGGATTTTAATGCCGGTGCCAGAGCATAAGTGGGATTGGGGATAAAATCGCCGCCTTGTGTTTTATTCACGACTCTGAAGATCCTGTCTTTTTTTTCGTGAAAACGGTCAAAACTCAATTCATCCTTCACCCAGAGTCCGATCAAAATGAAACAGGCCATACCAATGGTTAGACCAGTGATATTGATGAATGAATAACCTTTTTGCCGTCTAAGCGCCCGAAGCGCCACTTTGAGATAGCTTCTGAACATTGTCATTCTCCAAATGAGTGTTTCGACAAAAAACGAAAGGAAAAGAGATGTCGTCTGAAAAACAGATTGGACGCGAGCCCGTAAAACTCCTTTCTCCTTTAATGCCTGTCGATACCGTTCAGCCAAGTCTTCTTCTGCTGAAAGCACCATCTCCTCATCGGCATAGCGCCGTAGAAGGGATCTGGCAAAACGGGAAAATCGGAATTCCTTGTCTTTCATAATTTGACTTTGTTTTTGAGGTCGGGCACACCTAACCAAACGGATTCGTTCACTTCCTGTATGGATACGAGCTTCTTCATCCCGAGAGAGGTGAGCTTGTAGTAGATACGCGGCCTCCCTCCTTTTTCAGTGGAGCCTTTAGCCTGGAAAGCTTCGACATAGCCGTTTTTCTTCAAGCGGCTCAGGGGTGCATAGATGGCGCCCGACATCCACTCGACACCCGTGTCTCTCTCTACTTGGTCTCTGATCGAGATCCCATAAGCGTCATCTTTCAACTTCCAGATGGCCAGGAGGAGCATTTCCTCGATCCTGGATAGATAGTTCATATCCTTCCTCCTCTCAGTTAAATTCGTTTATTAGTATTCGTTTTATAGTATTCATATTGTATTATACGCACAACTCAGAAAAAAGTTCATCGGTAATTCAAAAATTTTGCGCACTTCTTCCTATCAATCCATAAAGGCCGAACTTCCCAATCCTGTGGATACACTCCTTTTCCCTGATCGGTTCGATCCAAGAAATGAGATGAGTTAGATATCTTTTGGAGCGGGTTATGATGGTCCTGTTCGCACGATTTACGATCAAAGTTTGATAGGTGCTCTTACATTTGACGTATTCGTCCAGTATGTGATGG
>JBATYS010000444.1:0-1886 GCA_049674205.1 Candidatus Aminicenantaceae bacterium | reverse complement strand
TTGCGTTATCATATCTCTACCCTCCTGGTTAAGGTCCCTCACCCATCAGGTGAGAGTTAAATGTCACTTAAAACCTTATACCAGGAGTATTTACGTTTCAATATTAAATCCTATCGGCAATCTTGGGTCGGTGTTAGACAATCAGAACTTGATGCAGTTTATAAAATAGGGCTGGCCAAGCTATAACATTGCTATTGATTCGCAAAAATCTTATTTGACTGATAGTCACAATTTTCAATAATTTGGATTGCGATTCAATAATTTGGATATATCGCAGTCTTTCTAACAAACAAGGAAACCTAAAGCAAAGAAAACAAATAAGTTATAAATATGGCATCTGGCACGTTTTTTGCTTTATATATTATAGATTATAAAATAAGAAAAATAATTTAGGGTGATGAAAAATCTTTCCTCAAACAGCATTCCAAAAACTCTGAGTGAATCTGTGTATAAAAATCTCAGAACAGGTATCATCAACAACGAGCTAAAAGCCGGTCAAAGAATTTACGAAAAGGAGATCGCAAATCTCTATGGAGTGAGCACGACACCGGTTCGAGAGGCGTTTTTGAAATTGAATGCAGAAGGATACATCTCCATCGATTCTCACAGAAAAGCCTCCGTAAAAAAAATCTCTTTCAAAGAACTCGAAGATATTTTCATGGTCATGGGTGACCTCGATGCTCTGGCCGTGAGCCAGGCTGTAGACAACTTCACTCCCGATTGTATCCAGGAGATCGAAGAGTTGATTGCAGAAATGGAGGAGATTTGTCAATCCTCATTTGTTGAAAGGTTCCTGGAACTCAACGTAGCCATTCACTATAAGATATGGTCAGCACTCCCCAACAAAGTCATGGAACGCACGCTTCATTTTGTCCATGGTCAGCTCCTCCGCTATAATTATGCTCGATATGTGGCTTTTCAAGACCCGGATATCATGAAAAGATCATTGGACGAACACAAGAATATCTTGAACGCTCTCACGAATAAGAATAAGCGGGAAATCAAAAAGTTTATAAAAACTCATTGGAGTTTTTTAATCCAACAATTGCATGTGAGGAATAAATTCTTGACTGCATTCAAAGGAGGTGAAGCTGCGGTAGGAAGCAAAAATTTTGGCTGAGGTTGGAGTGTCAGACAACGTCTGAGACTTCAGGAAAAAGGTAATTTGAAAGGAGTTAAAGATGAACACAAAGGTATTAAAAGTTTTTTTGATCTTCCTCCTTGCTCTCGGAATGACATCCATCTCCTTCGCTCAAGGAACACAGACCGGTTCGATCCATGGTACAGTTGTCGACACAGAAGGCAACGTTCTTCCCGGTTGCACTGTAACACTCACCGGACCTGCACTTATTGGACAACGCAGTTACATCACTTCGGATTCCGGTGGTTTCCGTTTTCCCGCTCTTTCACCCGGTCGTGATTACGAAGTGCGTGTGGAAATGCCAGGCTTTAAGACGGTTATTCGGCCTGGACTCATTGTCAGCGTGGGAAAGATCACGGATTTTGAAGTAGTGATGGAGGTAACTACGCTTGAAGAGGAAGTCACAGTCACGGCACAATCGCCGGTGGTTGATGTGGAAACTTCAAAAACCAGCGTCAACTACGGATCTGAATTCCTGGCGACCATCCCTATGAGCCGAGATCTCTATGGTATCCAAAACTCCATTCCTGGCGCTATATCTGAAGGAGTCGATTACCGCCGTACATCCTCTATACTCGGAGGAACGGTCAGGAGCCAGCTCTACCAGCTGGACGGCGTCCCCATGAATGATCCTGCCACCTTTTATCCCATGGCCAACATCAATGTCGATGTCTACGAAGAGATCGAGTTCGGTATCGGATCTCTTCCGGCCGAAGTGGGTCAGGCGGATTCGGTTGTCGTAAAC
>JBATYS010000443.1:0-2011 GCA_049674205.1 Candidatus Aminicenantaceae bacterium | reverse complement strand
CTCTCGCCAGTTTTTCTTCCTCGTACATGTAGGTCATACCCCATATTTCTGCGTCACTCAAGTCTTCGTAAGGAAGGCTGTTGATGAGTTCAGCCATACCTCCATTAAATCCAATGCCCCAGCCGGGCCCATGTTCTCCCTTGCCGTTCCCTCCATTCCAGCTATTCCCCTGAGCGAAGGATGAAATAGTCAGGAAACCGATCACTGTCATAATCAGTAAAGCTTTTTTCATTGAATGTCTCCTTTTATTTAATGAGATTATTACTAAAGCAATAAGTGTGCCATTCTTATCTTATTCATTTTAAAAGAGTTAATATGTCGTGTGTTTAGAGCGCACTGACATTTATGTCCGAAAACTGACAATTTTGTAGCTTCCGGCCCAAATCCGTGATGTCAAGAATACTCGGATTGATAGCAGCACGGATTTGGAAACTGTAATTGTTCTGTTTGAAATTTATCTCAATCTTGATTATGCTGATTAACTCAGGTTTTATCGAAATCATGGAAAGTGATGTATCTAGAAAGGAGAGGGTCCAGATGAAACCAAAGCGTCTTTTCTTATTTGTGGTGATTCTTTTGCTGACCATTTATCCCCTGCGTGCAGATGATGTGGAGGATGTCATGGTCTCCATCAAAGGAGGGCATATCTTTGAGATCATCAACGTGCTCACATCTCCCGAAATGGAAGGCCGCCTGTCGGGTACAGAGGGTTATGATCGTGCGGCCCAATTTGCAGCTTCGAAGTATGAAGAGTGGGGTCTCAAACCAGTGTACGGCGACAGCTTTCTTCAACCCTTCAGTGTGGCTTATAACGAGATGCGCGAGACTCATTTTTCTTTGATTCTTCCTCCAGACCCAAAAGTGAATGAGGACAAGCCCATTGTCAAAGAGATGACAGTATATAAAGATTTCTGTCCCACTCTTTATAGCGGATTCGGCCATGTGGAGGCAGAGGTCGTTTTTGTCGGTTTCGGGCTTACAGCTCCTGAACTTGGATGGGACGACTACAGAGGAGTCGATGTGAATGGCAAGATCGTAGCCACTCTGCGCGGCACTCCGCGAATCCAAGGAAAAGATTTTTCAGCATACACAGAGCGTACTGTGAAGCTCCGGAATGCTAAAAAGCATGGTGCGGCAGGGATGATCCTCATCAACAGAGCCGTGGTTTCGGGAGCAGGCGTCTATGTCGAAAACTTGCCCATGGTCATGGTGGGGAATGAAGTGGCTAACATGCTCTTTAAAAGCAAGGCGTATGATATTCAGAGCTTGAGTGCTTTGCTGGAGGATGGCCATCATCTCACTTTTCCCACTGGGATCCGGGCCGAGATCAATGCGATCGGTGCTCATCATCCCAAAGCGACAACTTACAATGTTGTCGGAAAAATCGAGGGTTCAGACCCTGTGTTGAAGGAAGAGTACATGATATTCGGAGCCCACCTAGACCATCTTGGGCCCTGGCCGATGATCCACCCAGGAGCCAGTGATAATGCCAGCGGTTCAACGATCGTGATAGAGCTGGCCTATGCTTTCTCCCGACTCAAGACAAAGCCGAAGCGGTCTATAATCTTTGCACTTTTCGGAGCGGAAGAGCTGGGACTCCTCGGGAGCAAACACATGGCAGCCAACCTGCCAGAATATCCGTCGAAGCCTTCCATGATGGTGAACATCGATGTTGCCGGTGCTGGAACCGGTATCCGTGTGACCGGGGGCAAAACCTATCCGGACCTATACGGTCTGATCACGAAGGTAAATGATAAATATGCCATTAATCCAAGTATCGGTGCAGGCGAGATCTCCCCTGTGGGAGGCAACAGCGATTATGCTCCTTTCCTTGCCAAGGGGATCCCCGCTTACACCAACTCTTCGAGTGGAGGACAGCGTTTTGGTATTCACACAGCCGCCGATTCTATCTATATCGTGACTCCAAAAGTCATGGAGGATATGGCTCGGCTCTATTTTATGGCATCATACATGTACGCAAATAAATAGAGGAAGTTGTCATGATCGTTCT
>JBATYS010000442.1:0-15856 GCA_049674205.1 Candidatus Aminicenantaceae bacterium | reverse complement strand
TCCAGTTTGACTGGAAAACTTTGAGATCGATTTTTTTTTTGGCAAAATCGGCAAATCGTTTTCTCTCTTCCGTCTCCTTCTGCTTGAGAAAATTGTAATACTCGCTCATCTCAAGATCCAATTCAGTCGCCCATCGCCTCAGCAATTCTTGATGCACATGGATATCACGGACTTTGCCCGCTGCTTTGAACAATCTCCGTATAGGTTTTAAGTTTTGCTTGGCCTGGAAAACGGGATTTATCCACTCGATCAGGTTGAAATAGGCCCGCAGCCGCTTGATCCCCACCCGCATATCGTGGACCCCCTCCACATCGGCAAACCGGACGGCAAGATTATAGTTCTCTTCGACGATCCTCTGAAGATTTCCATAATATGTCCAAAGACATTCAGGGTACATCACCCTCTCCTCTATCATAGGCCGCATATATCATGTGTGGAGCCTCTTTAAATAATTGTAAATATCCTCTTGAGATCTCCTTTTCTTTGAGGAATCTTCAAGAAAATTGTGAATCGTTCCATCGCTGTGCAATCTCGCCTTAACATTATCTTTCCACTGATAGTCCAAAAAGGTGCGCAGCTCTTCTTGAATATCTTTATCATATATCGGGCAGGTGACCTCAACACGCCGGTCTATATTCCTCGCCATTAAATCAGCTGATGAAATATAGATCTTTTCATCTCCTCCGTTTGCAAACACAAAGATCCGTGTGTGTTCGAGATATTTGTCAACGATTCGGATGCCCTCTATGTTCTCACTCATGCCCGGGACTCCTGGAACCAGGGAGAACATGCCTCTCACATTCAACTGGATCTTGACTCCGGCCTGACCCGCCCTGTACAACCAGTCGATGATTTCTGCATCCACAAGGTTGTTTAACTTCAGCCTGATGTAAGCCACTTTCCCCTCCTCTGCGTTCTTGATCTCGTTTTTAATGAATCTCAAGATCTTTTTCCGCATCTGGAAGGGGGAGACAATGAGATGACGAAAAGTGGTGTCTTTGTAGTTGTCGGCATAGAATTCAAAAATTTTCGCAACTTCATTGGTCAACCGTCTGTCTGTGGTGAAAAGGCTGTGGTCACTGTAGACTTTTGCCGTATCCTCGTTGAGGTTTCCTGTGCCGATGATCGCATACCGTTTGATCCCGCCCTTCACTTTACGAGTGATCAAGCAGACTTTGGAATGGACCTTAAGACCCGGCACACCGTAGATGACCCTAGCGCCCTCTTCTTGCAACCTGTTGGCCCAGTAAATATTCGCTTCCTCATCAAACCTTGCCTGCAATTCCATGACAACAAAAACAGACTTGCCGTTATTAACGGCATTGATAAGCGCATTCACGACTGCCGAATTTTTTGCAACTCTATACATCGTCGCTTTGATAGAGCTGACTTTGGGATCGATCGCGGCCTCCCGCAATAGATCGATGACCGGGTGAAAGGACTGGTAGGGGAAATGCAGCATGACATCCTTTTTGGATAGGATCTTGAACAAACTTCTTTTCTGGCTCAAGTCATTATGTGGTAAGGATTTGACGGATTTGTAATTCAGACGCTTTAATCCCATATCGGGGAAATTCATAAAATCCTTGAAGTTGTGGTATTTTGCTCCAGGGATGACCGTATCATCCTGGCTCAGGTGGAGCTTTCGGGCAAGAAAAACAAGGAGCGGTTCAGGTATGCTGGAATCATAGATGAACCGAACCTGCAGTCCTCCCTTCCTCATCTTCAAGCTCCTTGAGACTTTTTTTATGTAGCTCTGTGTTAGATCATCATCGATATCCAGCTCTGCATCCCGCGTAACCTTGATCGTATACGCTTCGAATGTGTCAAAAGGGAGGAAGGAGAATATTTTCTCTAATCCAAAACGGATCACATCGTCCAGGAGAATGATATATTTTTTGTTCCTGACCCTCGGAAGGATAAGGAACCTGGAGAGGACATCTGTGGGAACTTCGATGAGCGCATATTTAGATTCCTGTTCAGTCCCTTTTTTGGAAAGATGAACAGCCAGATAGATGGTCTGGTCTTTCAATTCCGGGAATTTTTCCACTTGGTCCACCATGACCGGGACCAGTTTAGGCCGGACTTCCTGGTCGAAATACGCTTCGACAAATCCCGCCTGTTCCTCGCTTAGCTGTTTTTCGTCTATGATAAAAATGTTCTGCATGGCCATTTCTTTCAACAGTTGCTGGTAGATCTTGTCGAAACGTCTGTGCTGTTGAAGGACCGTTTTCTGAACCTGTTTCACAACTTTTGCGGGATCGTGTCCGGTTAGTTTTTTGGCCTTCTTCCCCAGTCGCCTTAACCTGTTCAGGGTTGCCACACGAACTCTGAAGAACTCATCCAGATTGGATGAAAAAATACCCAAAAATTTTATCCGCTCCATAAGAGGGACCGTTGGGTCTGCCGCTTCCAACAAGACACGCTCATTGAAGGTGAGCCAACTCAGTTCTTTGCTGATGTGTTTTTTCACCGGCTTTTCGGCTTGGTTTTGCGTTTCCATTGGCTTTTTATCAGTTGCTCACAAAAAGAAGGAATCTATTCCACACAAGACGAGATATAAAATCATCATTCGAGCGCAGAAAAAAACGCCGCTCCACTTGAATCTCCCCTATTGTCTAAACCAGAGAAACGGTCAATTCCTGTCTATCGAATTTCTTTTATTTTGCTTTTGGACTGGCAGGTCTTTTAGGAGCAGCTGGTTTTTTGGGGGCAGCTTTTTTTATCTGCTTTGGAGCTGCTTTCGCTGCGGGCTTCGCTGCCGCCGTTGCTGCGGGTATTACCACTGTTTTTGGAGCGGGCTTCATTGCTGTCTTCGCTGCAGGTTTCACAGCAGGCGTTGTGGCTTTTGGTTTTGCAGGTTTTGTGGCCTTTGGCTTTTCTGGGGGCTTTGTCTTAACGGCTTTCTCTGCGGCCAAAGCTTTTTTTTCTTCTTTGATGGTGTAGGCTTTAAGGGTCTTGACAAAATCTTTAGCGATCTTATCACTCACCTTGTCCACCTGCTTTTTCAGTTTTTTCGCCGACTTCGTATCAACCTTATCCAATATCTCTTGAGCTTTTTGGGCAAGTTCATCCCTCAACTCCCCTTCCAGTCTTTTCATTGTCTTTGCCAAGCGTTTGGGATACTCAAAAAACTCCAGTTTCCCGGATCCTTTCGAAACATCTTTCCAACTGTCTTTCTGAAACTGGATGCCCACAATACCGGTCTTCGGGATGTCTTGATCGAATCCCCTGACCAAATGAGACGCAAAATCCGTGAAAGCGGGATTGTGACCGATGAGCATGATCGATTTGAACCTGTTATCGACCTGACGGACCACATAGAGAAGAGCTTCTGGGCTCATCTCGTTATAAAGAGCGTCCTTCACCATGATCTCATGTGTCGGATAATCCAGATTTCGTGCAAAAAGATGGGCCGTCTCAAGAGATCTGTTGGCCGTGCTGGATATCATAAGGTCCGGCGTAACGCCTTCCCGTTTGAGTTTCTTGGCCATACTCATGGATTTTTTCTCCCCAGCTTTAACTAATGTCCTCTGGAAATCAGGCAGGTTCGCTTTTCTGGTCACAGCCTTGGAATGTCTTACTAAAAATAGTGTTTTCATAGTCTTAGTCCTTTATTTCATGCGATCAAAAGCATCTTTATATGCACAAATCCCATTCTCACCAATGACTATATAATATATGTTTTTTGTTATGAGTTGTGTTAATTTTGCGCAAAAAAGAGGAAAAAATCAACTGTTTATCCTTTTCTCTTCAACTCTGACCAAACTTTTTGGAAACGTGTTAGCCTTTTTTCGTTTTCCGCTTCAGGATCTACGAACCGCATGGGATTCATGTTGTCTTCTAGATCAGATACTCTACCTGACATGGATTCATTCTATCAGCTTGGGTGCCGCCAACGCAAATCACAAGACAAACATACGGTTGTGATATAATGACCAAGTAAGGACTCAGAATGTCACTCTTCGAGATCGAGCGTAAATTTCTCGTGAGAGAAACCCCAAGAAACATAGAAACCCATTCCTCGCTCTGAATGGGCTTCCGGAAGACTTCCAACAGATCTAAATAGGGGCCGAATGAACGATACCGACTGGATATACAACCAATCCGGAGTGGTCCCCTTTCGTTTAGAGAAGGGCAAGGCACAAATATTGCTCATCACATCCAGGAGCGGCAAAAGGTGGGTCATTCCTAAGGGAATCATCGAGCCTGACCTTTCCCCCATAGAATCAGCTCAAAAAGAGGCCTATGAAGAGGCAGGAGTTTCAGGAAAGATCTGCGGGAAGGCAGTCGGTACGTACACCTACAATAAGTGGGGAGGGACATGTACTGTAAAGGTCTTTCTTCTGAAAGTGGAGGAAACCATAGAGGACTGGCCCGAATCTTATTTCCGAACGCGGGAGTGGATGAGTGTGGAGGAGGCTGTCAAACGTATCGATGAGGCCAAACTCAAGGAAATCATCAATAAGCTACCTATTATTCACATTTAACCCGCTAGAATCAAATAAGATATCTATAGCATTAGCATTTCCAAATCTAAGTAGACATAATTCACATTTCGTTATTAAGTGTTCCAATTGTGTGGTGGAGAAAACCGTGAGAAGGGCTCCATGCGGGCATGGTACATCTCCCATGGGGAGATGTGAGGAAAGCCCCCACGTCCGAGCGAAGTTTCCTCGCCGGGGAAACCGAGCGTGTTTTCGAAATCACCAATTGAAACACTCGGAACATCATTCATTACGGCTTTGAAAATGCGTTCTTTATATCTTGAGTTTGGTGAAGATCTCGGTGTTGATCTCCTGGACGGACATCTCTTTAACCACGACCGTAATGGTGATCTCTTTTTCGAGCGTTTTAGGCGGCAGGCAGGCCTGATCATTACAGGCCTGGTAGGTGAACTGAAGAGGGATTTTGTATTTTCCAAGAGCGATGTGCTCAGGAATGGGGATGACGCCTCCGATGAAGATCTCTCCCTCAAACACAGATACCGGCCTTTCTGAGAATTCAAGGAGCAATGAGAGAGCCTCGGGATACTGGAACCCAGAAAATGAAAAAGAGCTCTCAGATGGAATGTTCACGTTCGTTGCGACCAAAAAATCCTCGGCGGGGACGTTGGAATTGATGTGCCAGGTGCCCAGGATATCCACTCGGAGAGCGATCTTTAAATCCATTCCAGGGTGGATTTGATCATAAGACTTAAAAATCTGAATCTTGACGACGTCTTCATCTGGATCCCATTGGAGCCCTCCAAGAAAATTCCACACAGAGAATACGTTTATCAGCAAAATCAATATGAGGACTCTCTTCATTTTGGCCACCTCTGGACATTTTGCCTATTCAAGAAGAAAAATACAACTCTCATTAATTCCCAGAGCGCGAAAACAACAAATCCGTGTTATTCACAAGCCGAGGTCACTGCAGTTGCAAGGTAGGAGCCTATGAAGCTGTAGTAAACTACTGCCTGACGTAGGCTGCAACGCAGCAACTGTTGTGAGATCGGCTTGCCCGTAGGGAAAAAATGTCGATTAAAAATAAAAGGAAAATAAACAATGAGATAAATAATCTAATTTAAAGAAAACCTTGTAGAATCCTCATAATGTTTTTTGTAATAAGAATCGACATTTTTTATGAAATACCTGTAATTCCGTCAGTGGAACGCAGAGCTCCTGCCTTCCTTCCCCCTGAGCCTCCTGAAAAGATACCCGAATCCCGACGCATTGTCAGTGAATCCTATCCCTGGCCTCGGGGTTTCTATGAGTGGAAGCGAGACCTCTGGAGCACGAAGACGAGTGTGGAATGGAAAGGTTACAGCAAATCGGAGATCGACGGCCGGCACTTCCACGATTATGAGAGAAACTACTACGAGACCAATGACGTGAATCCGGCTGAATCACGGTTCAGTGGTGAGGCAGGCCGTCGGATGGTGATCGATGGCCACAAACTGCACTTACGCACCACACTCGATGTCTCTTCCGACGAAAAGAACTTTTACGTGACTATCGTCCGCTATGTTTTCGAGAACAATTCATTAGTGCGACGCCGTGAATGGAAGGAAACGATCCCTCGGATGTTCAATTGATCAAATCCTGCTTATTCACTTTTGAATAAAGGAAAGGCTCATTCCGAATTTGTTCCATACTTTTTGAAGAGAATTGACAGCCTTATCTGCTTGCGACCATGATTTTCTTCAAGCCCTCTTCGACTAACTTCAGACCTTTGATAAGATATTCCTTTTCCTCTCCGTAGCCAAAGCGGAAATAACTGTCCATTCTGAAGTGGTCTCCGGGACAGACCAGCACACTTTTCTTTTCTCTGAGTTTATCGGTCAATTCTGTGGAATTCATGGCGAAATTATAACGGGCTAAAGCTATAGCCCCCGCTCTGGGAGGAATGCAGTGAAAGAGACCGTTTTGTTTTTCCAGCTATATTTATGACTTTATTATCTTTTGGCTCATTTTTCAGTTCTAGAATATATACATTCAATTTCAGGGTCAAGATAATCATAAACTAGAACATCATGTCAACAGAAGTAGTTTTATTCTTCTCATAGACATCAACAAAAGTTTACGTTTTTCTATTCTAGAGAAGATGCAAATCCTTTCACATCCTGGGAAAATATCTCTGTCCAGCTTTTCTCAGCATCCTGGCATACATTCTGAATCCTCTCTCCTGCTATGGCAGGGACCTAGCACCAGCATCATCCGGAACGTACTGTGTTCTATCGGGTGCTTTTTCATTATTTCGAGAGGTTTCTTCGAGAAGATGATGATCGTTTTGAGAAGGAGTACGGATATTTCCGGCCGGTCATCAAAGATGTTGTTGAGAAGTATCTCGACTGTGGCAATCCGATGTGTGGGTTTGCCCGCATCCGGTGTCCGGACTGTGGAGAGGAGCGCCTCTTATGCTTCTCTTGCAAGAGCCGTGGTTTCTGTCCATCGTGTCATGCCAAGCGCCGTGAGGAATGGGGCGAGTGGATGCGGGAGGAGCTTCTTCTGGATGTCCCCTATCGCCAGGTTGTCTTTACTGTTCCTAAGATGCTGCGGCTTTTCTTCCGCTTCAAACGAAAGCTCCTCAATGACCTCTGTCTCTGTGCGGTGCGGGTACTTGTGAAGTTCCTGCACACAGTCTCCGGCTGGGAGCTCATGCCAGGAGTAGTGGCTGTGATCCAGACCTTCGGAGATCGCATCAACTTCCATCCTCATATCCATGTCCTGGTGACCGAGGGAGGAGCCTCAAGAGAGGGCGCTTTTCATAAGGTCTCTCGCTTCCATGATGACACTATCCGTGATCTCTTCACCCATGAGGTCTTCTCTCTGCTGCTTCGTGAAAAGCTCATCGGTCTGCCCTGGTCGAGAAGATTCTCCGCTGGCAGCACACAGGTTTCAACGTCCACAGTAAGGTCAGAGCTCAAACCAAGCAAGAGGCAGAGAGAGTCGGCAAATACATGATCCGCCCTCTTCTGTCTTTGAAGCGGCTCTTCTTTTCACAGCAGGGAGATAAGATCTTTTATCAGTATGGCGATGAGGGGCTGAAAGAGGAACAGATGGATTATCTGGAATTCATATCCAGAGTCACCTCCCATCTTCCCGATAAGGGACAAGTCATGATTCGCTATTACGGCCTGTACTCTAATGCCCACAGGGGCAAAATGCGTAAGGCCCAACAAGCAGCTAACCCTTTCTTGATCATCGAACAAGAGGAGCCGTTTGTTCCTTCAAAAGGCTGGGCGGAGATGATCCGCAAGGTCTATGAAGTGGATCCATTGATCTGTCCTTCGTGTGGAGGCAAGATGCTCGTTATCGCTTTCATCGAAGATCCTAAGATCATTGATAAGATCATCAAACATCTGAAGCTTAGCTTTCATGCCGAACGGCCACCTCCGCCTCATAATGTCCAACAGGAAATCCTGATGGCAGCCGAGGAGAGTGGGGAATATTTCTGAAAGCCTCTGTGGTTGTCTTTTTGCTGATTCAAGGGTGGTGTCTAGCTTAAACTGGATGGTTTGGAGGTTTCGGCGGATTTGCGTCGCTTTTCTAGCCGTTGACCCGGTCGTTTTGGGTGTGTTGTTCTTATTTTTGGATATCAGCAGGTGGAAATCACGGAAAATTGTGAGGAATTTAGAGTAAGGCGCAAAAGGAAATTCCTATTAATTAACCGGTCAAAAACAAAATATTGAATTAACGATTTTATGTGATTTTTCTTTTTCCTTCTTGTTCTCGCGGTATTGAAAAAAGTATTTGGATGTTTTTGGAATTTTTTTCCAGCCTCGAAACCGAATCTCTTTAAAATTTTCTTCGTCATATACCAATTTCATCCAGGGAATTCTTCCCCATTCATCAACATTAAATTGGAATGATTTAAATTTAAATTCTCCCGCTGATCTTGGTGATAATTCGAGTCTATTTTTTCCATTTTTTGTTGTGATTAAAGATATGTTGAAAAGTTCCTTTAGTTCTTCAACAGTAAGAAGAAAAAAAGGAGGAAGAAGTTTGGAGAGCCGGCTGTTTTTGCTCAACTGATGGAAATCAATAATCTCCACCTCATCCAGGTCTAAATCTTCGATCCAAATTTTTTCTCCATTGACGTACAGATTGAGATTTTCATCCCCCCGCATCTCCATCATGACAAAATGTGGCTTCCGGAAATACAGTTTGCCTTCCAGGTGGATATCTTCAGTCAATTGGCTGATCTTTTCAGTTTGTTCATACTGACAGAACAGAGCATCGGTGGTATTGTATTTTTTCTCGAGCTTATCCAGAATTATGTCCAATTTTTTATTCTGAAGGGGGAATGCAGGTTTAACCAGAATTATAAAACAAAACAGCACGATTAATATATTTTTTAGCTTCATTTTTTCTTTTCCATTATTCCAAGTAAAGCAGGAATAAGAATGAAAGTAAACAACAGACAGGAGAAAACTCCAACAGCAATCACAAAACCCATGGATGAAACAGATTGGTTATGGGAAAATATTAATGCTCCAAATCCGAAGATGGTGGATAAAGTGGTTAAAGTGATAACCGGACCGATTTCCGGAAGGACTTCTTTGATTTTCTTTTTTTCGCCAAATCTTGTCCTCGTCAGTAAATGAACGGCGTCATCGATGCCGATACCGATAAGGAGTGCTGTCATTCCGATCTGGAAGGGAGAGAAAGAAATTTTAGCTAGCACCACAAATGCAAGAGTAAAGGGAACGGCTCCGATCAGGGGCAAAAGACTCAGTAAAACACAGGAGACATTTCTAAAAAAAATGAAGACTAAAATAAGAACAGCCAGCAAGCTGAAAAAACTGACTCTGAAAAAATCCTTGCGAACAATCTCGCCGATTTTTTTAAACACTTGATAAGTACTGGTCACGTAAAGTTCTGTGTTTACTTGTGTGGAAAGACTTGTTAATTCATGAAAAATATTTTTATCTGAAGGGAGATTATCATCATAATTATATTTCGGCCATATATAGGTTTGAAGGAATATTTTCCCGTTTTCCTCGATCATGAATTTCTTAAGCTGCGGGAGAGATTCCATTTCCCCCGGAAAATCCAACGTTTCTCCAATTTTATTTTCCACTGCAGATTCTATTATTTCATAATAAGTTTCGTATTCTTCATTTTTTTGGAATTTCAGTTCATCCAGAAGCTCAAAAAACAGATGTTTATTCTTCTCTATCCCAGAAGCCGTCTGCTGAAAAGCACTAAAGTCCGAGTTCTCCAAAGAATAAGGAAAGAAAAGAGAGGAGGATTGGAAACTATCGATCTTATTTTCTAGAATAAGTTTTATCAATTTTTCATCAATTATCTTTTGTGCGGCCATGACTGACTTAAAATCGTTTGCTTCTACCGTGATCTGAGAATTCATAAAAACAGCAGATCCAAACCGCTCTGATACCTTCCTGGCGGTATCAAGGGTTTCCAGTTTTTTGGGGAAAGCAACGAAAAAATCCATGTCAAAGCTGAACCATCTCACAAAGTAGAGGCTGCCTATCAGAAAAATTATGGCAGCGCTGATAGAAATATAAGGTTTATCCAAAGGAAATGAGTTTAACCAGGCAGGAAAACGCCGAAACCGAATCGGCCTTGCGCTTTTCCCTTGCCGCGGTCCAAAAATTCTGACTGCAGTGGGGAAAAGAATAAGGCTCACACCAAGAGTGAGCAGTAATCCCAAAGAAGTAAGCAGTCCGAACTGAAAGAGAGCTTTGTATTCGGCGAAAACCAGACACATGAAGACCAATGCGGTTGAGCATAGGCCGATCACAACAGGAGGGCCGGTATCATTCAGCACATAAACGACTGCATCCTCAGCAGAAGAAGAATCACTCCGTATTTGAAAAAAACGTGCTGTGCAATGCAGCGAAACATCCACACCCAGACCGAGAATGATCGCAACAAAACCCATAGCCATAAAATTTAAAGGATTAAAGAAAATTCTGGCAAAAACGAATACTGCAAGAATTGATATAAGAAGCGGAAGGAAGCAGACAAGAACCGCGCGGAAATTTCTAAATGACAAGCCAAGAAGAAGAATGATCAATATTGTAGCGACCAAAGTTATGATTTTCATATCCGACTTTAAAATTTGAATACTTTCTCCAATGATCGCATATTTTCCAGTAAGGGAGTGTTGCACTGAGTCAGTATCCGGTAAACTATTTTTTATGTTGGTGATTGTACTGTCCACTCTGTTAATAAATTCAGCACTGAAATCGGCGTCTTCCGAGAACCCGGCAGGTTGAATAAAGATAATTCGGGCCTTCCCATCCTCAGCATCGAAGTACCCGCTTAAGTAAGAAAATTTGAAGTTCCCCATCCGGGTTTCGTAAAAAGGAATCAGGATTTCTCTTATATTAAGCACATCGGATATCACCATTTCACGGAGAGAGGGATCGGGAAGAGTAATGAGCCTCTTTTTTGTTTTTAGTAGCTCGCGTCGTATTCCTGATTCGCTGAATTTGGAAGCAAATCGCTGCCTAATGTGCGAATCTGAATTTAATAGAACTGTCCGGATCATGTGAGCAGCTGTTTGGACGTCATTAAAATCGAAAGGTTTGGTTTGGACATATAGAATATCCTCCCAAGAAGTCAGTTCTTTCTCTATTTTATCTGTTAATAAATTCACTACTTCGAAGTCTGTTTCTGAAAATTCGAGGTATATGATGAGTGTTTCACTGTCACCGAAACGCTTTAGATTTTCCGTATAAATTCTACTTATCGGATCATTTGGCAGACTATTGCTAGAGGAAGTGGTCTCGAACCTAATACCTTTTATAATAAATGGTGAGACGGCAAAAAAAACAAAAAGCAAGACCAGAATAATCTTCCACTGGCTGAAGCTGAGTTGAGTAAGTTTTGATATTAAATCTTTTTTTATTTTTAAGTAACTTCTATTATCTGGCATGTAATTCGATATAGCTTAGATTAGTTTTATTGCAATTTCAAGTCTATTCAACATCCTTTCTTCTGGTTTTACCGAATTTATTAAAATGATTGAAATTATATCAATAATATTATTGAATAGTTGTCAAAATAAAATGTGTGAACAAGGTAGCACAGCATATTATCGGATGCGAGGTAACTTAATGAACGGAAATGATCGCTTGGGAAAACAAAGAAATTGAACTTTTCTTATCATTACCTTTTGTGGAGCTTGTTATTATTGGGATCTTGTTTAGCAGGTTTATTTTTCGTTTCCCGGGAGAGGGAAAAAATACTCATTTCCGCTATTCTTTCGATGCCCGCGGCCTGCACCGCAGTTCTGTTTGTCCCGGAATATTGGAAACCCATTAGAATCACTCAATATTCTGTCGGCATTGAAGATATTATTTTCTCATTTGCCACCGGCGGCATTGTATGGATTTTTGTCAGCTTTTCGGTTGGCAGAAATTTTTCTTATAACATGGCACTCAGCACTTTGATCAAAAGGTATTTGGCATTAGTGGCGTTGGGAGTATTTTTTATTTATATCCTGAATCGTTCTACGAAATGGGGTGTCATGGCTGAAGCTTTAGTTGGAATAATCATAATCGGTTTGATCCTCTTAATGAGATTTCGTTTTAAATCTTGGCGGATAGCCTTAGCTGGTTCGTTGCTGTTTACTCTTTACTATTCTATCATCATGGGAATTAGTTTAAAGCTGTTCCCTCATATGATTTTGTTCTGGAACAATAATAATTTATGGGGCTTATCAGTTTTTAATGTCCCCTTGGAAGAAATAGTATGGGCATTTGGTTATGGGGCTGTATGGCCATTAGCCATGGCTTATGTTTTTAACCTTAATATCTCTGAAAGAGATCCAAAAACGGCTTCTTCTGTTTTCTGGTCCCGGAAAAAATGGATGAAGCCAGAACAGATTATTTGACCTGTCGGGTGTTCTCCGGTACACTTGCCCCTATTTCAATCGTTTTATTCTAGGGACCATGAAAAGAAAGACAACTGTGAGCGTTAGGCGCAGTGACAAGTCAAAGCTTACGGGCATTTTTCGCAACGGAGGAGCCATGTGCAAGTCAAGATTTTTCCCTTTCCTTATACTGATTGTTACTGTTTTAGCATTCGCTGCTGATGATGGAGACTGGCCGTGTTTTCATGGACTAAAACGGGATAACTTGTCGGCTGAAACAGGGCTCCTGCAAACCTGGCCGGGGGAAGGCCCGGAACTAATATGGACCGCATCCGGTATCGGACACGGATACAGCACAGTTGCGATAGCGGGTGGCCGCATATTTACTGCCGGGATGATCGACAAACAGACATACGTAATGGCTCTGGATACGTCAGGCAAGAAGCTGTGGCAAAAGCTCAATGGGCAGTCCTGGGAAGCCGCTGAATATCAATCCTGGGCGGTGCCGTATGCCGGAGCAAGAGCGACACCGACTGTGGACGGTGACACTGTTTACCACCTCTCCTCGCTTAAGATTATTACACATAATCTGTAGCTTAAGAAATGCCCTCATCTGTCCGAATTTCGCTGAACCGAAGCAATGAATAGCACGGATTAATGTGCAACTTTTTTGGTTAAATTTCGTCTATATAAGTGATGGGGATGGAAATTTAAGGTAGGTGGGCAATGAAGCTTATCACAAAAATCGGAATCCTCATTATAGCCGTCGCACTTTCCTTCCTCGAGTTCAACTGGATGGCGTGCTGCTCCGGATGTGTGGATGTCATCAATCAAAAGCCGCAGACAAATTTCGAGATCGTTGTGTACGCAGACAACAACCTCGAGCAGAAAGACGTTTCACACAAACAATTGTAAGATGCGCTTTTGCGTAAGATACATAAGGGATAATAGAAACTACCCCGTAAGCACATATTGAGTAACGAAGCAGTGTTAAAAAGTTTAAGACTTTCTGTGTGACGAAAGTTACATATTCCGTCTATACTGCCCCCCCACCTCATACAATGCCTGTGTGATCTGACCGAGTGAACAGACCCTAACCGTATCCATGAGCTCTGCAAATATGTTCTCCCCAGAAAGAGCGACCTTTTGGAGCCGCTCGAGAGATGCTGGCGCTTTCTTTGCGTTTCGAGTTTGAAAGTCAGCGAGGCGTTTGAGCTGTGATTCGATCTCTTCTTTTGTAGCTCTCGCCAGTGGAATACCTGCAAAACCATCTTGTGACTCACCCGCATCCGGGTCTCTGAACGTGTTAACTCCGATTATGGGTAGATCTCCCGTGTGTTTGAGCATCTCATAATGCATCGACTCTTCCTGGATCTTGCTTCGCTGAAATCCTGTTTCCATGGCACCCAAGACACCTCCGCGTTCTGAGATCCTGTCGAATTCCGTGAGCACGGCCTCCTCCACCAGATCCGTCAATTCATCTACGATGAAACTGCCCTGATTCATGTTCTCGTTCTTGGCCAACCCCCACTCCCGGTTGATGATGAGCTGAATAGCCAAAGCCCGTCGTACAGACTCTTGTGTCGGGGTTGTGATGGCCTCATCATAGGCGTTGGTGTGAAGGCTGTTGCAGTTGTCATAAATGGCACAGAGAGCCTGGAGTGATGTCCGGATATCATTGAACTGGATCTCCTGGCTGTGGAGCGATCGCCCCGATGTCTGGATGTGGTACTTTAGCATCTGCGACCGTTTGGACGCCCCATACTTCTCGCGCATGGCAATGGCCCAAATCCGCCGGGCCACACGCCCGATAACCGTGTATTCCGCGTCCATCCCGTTCGAAAAGAAAAACGAGAGGTTGGGGCCGAAACTGTCCAGAGGCATCCCGCGGGAGAGGTAGTACTCGACGTACGTAAATCCGTTAGACAGAGTCAGGGCGAGCTGTGTGATCGGATTGGCACCTGCTTCAGCAATGTGATAGCCGGAGATGGAAACCGAATAGAAGTTCCGCACGTTGTTCAGGACAAAATACTCCTGGATGTCTCCCATCATCTTCAGGGCAAACTCGATGGAGAAGATACACGTGTTCTGCCCCTGATCCTCCTTGAGTATGTCTGCCTGAACTGTTCCCCGAACATTAGACAACACGGAGGCATGGATGTTTTCATACTCTTCTTTAGTGGTATCTTTTCCATGTTCGGCGACAAAGGCATCCACTTTCTGGTCGATAGCAGCATTTAAATACATTGCCAGGATGATGGGAGCGGGTCCATTTATAGTCATGGAAACAGAGGTGTTGGGAGCACTCAGGTCGAATCCTCCATAGAGAACCTTCATATCATCCAGAGTGCAGATACTCACACCAGAGGTTCCCACCTTGCCGTAGATGTCCGGACGCCTGTCCGGGTCGCATCCATACAGAGTGACCGAATCAAAGGCTGTGGACAGGCGCTTAGCCTCATAACTGGAAGAGAGAAGCTTGAATCTTCTATTCGTTCGGGCAGGATCTCCCTCGCCGGCGAACATCCGCGTGGGATCTTCCCCAACTCTTTTCAGAGGGAAAACTCCTGCCGTAAAAGGAAAAAATCCGGGGATGTTTTCTCTTCTCATATACCTGTATATCTCACCAGGGTCTTTGAAGGTGGGAAGGGATACTTTCGGAATCTTCTGATGAGCCAGAGATTCGGTGTACAGGGGCTGTCTGATCTCACAATCCCGCACTTTATAAATAAGCTCATCCTCTGAGTAAGTTTTTTGGATCTCCTCCCATTCGGAAAGAAGTCTTTTTGTGTCCTCATTAACATCTTTCTCAGCTCTTGCGACCTCCTCTTTCAGTTGAGAAAGAAGTTCCTTACGGTTGCCAACCATCGACTTACCGTCAATCGCCTTTGCGCTTTCTCTGAGATGCCAGACGCGGCGCACGGCCTCCGCCTGTACCTCGGTCTGCTTGTGGTAGTGCCGCACCGTTTCCGTGATCTCAGCGAGATATCGGATCCGTTCCGGAGGAATGGCCACAGTTTTTGATGTAGAGGTTTTTGCGTCAGTCTGTGGAAAATGGGATTCAAAGCTCACACCAGTTTTTTCGCGGATGGAATCCAGGATCGCAAGATAGAGGGAAGTCACACCATCGTCATTAAACTTGGAGGCGATCGTTCCAAAAACAGGCATGTTCTTCAATTCTTTGTCAAATGCATCTCTGTTCCGCTGGACCTGCTTCTGCACATCCCGGACTGCATCTTCTCCCCCTCGTTTCTCATACTTATTGACCGCCACGATATCTGCATAATCCAACATATCGATCTTCTCGAGCTGAGTGGCTGCGCCGAATTCACTCGTCATGACATAGAGCGAAAGGTCTGCCAATTCGACGATCTGGGAATCTCCCTGCCCGATTCCCGCTGTCTCGACAAAAATGAGATCAAAACCAGCTGCCTTGAGCACCAGGAGAATTTCGGGTAGTGCTTCTGGGACTTCCATTTGTGATTTCCGTGTGGCTAAGGAGCGCATATAGACTCTGGGCGATCCT
>JBATYS010000441.1:0-2388 GCA_049674205.1 Candidatus Aminicenantaceae bacterium | reverse complement strand
GAGTTTGATGGCTTCGAACGAAGCCGGCTTTTCCAAATAATCCCAGGCGCCGGTTTGGATGGCGAGTTCGGCCTCATCAGGATCGCCCAGCGCGGTGAGCACGATGATTTCCGGGGAAGATCGGGCGGTCTTGATCTCCGGCATGATCTCCAAGCCGTTTCCATCGGGCATCTGGACGTCCAGAAAAACGATGTCGAATCGGTCGGCTTGGACTTTCCTGAGTCCCTTCCGGAGAAGGTGTGTCGAGACGGGATGATGCCCTAAACGGATGACGACATTCGTGATCCAGTCACAAATAAGCTTATCATCATCGATAATAAGAATATTTGCCATCTAAATGGTTCTAGTTCTGATTTTGATAAGATTTTATAAAACGAAATACTTTTTGTCAAGCCACACCCCACCATGGAATTGCGCGATCCCATAATCAGGAGACGCGTCGGGTTAGAGCCGGAGGGGAAGGAATTAGCGGCGGCCGGCGCCGAGCCGCGCCGGTTCTGCGGGATGAGCCAGAATGCCTTCTGTCAGAGTTCGAAGGAGAACTCCTCCTTGTAATCCACGGGGATCCTGGCGCCCTGCTTGGGCTTCAACATGGCGACGACTCTGAGGAACTGGGCCGTGGACAGCCGGAAACGGACTCCGCGAAAACTCCGTTATTTCTTTCTGCGCTCCACAAGGATCAGCGCAATACCCGCGACGATCGCAACTCCGCCCACGATCGGAGGCAGCGGGAAGGTCTTTTTCTCTGTAGCCGTGACCTTGAGGGGTCCGATATCGATCAGCTTCTCCTTGGTCGTATATTGGATACCCTGATAGACCAGAGCCAAGACTCCTAGAACGATTAAAATAATACCCACGAGCTTCATGGAATTATGCCTCCTCAAGCAGAGTAAGAATGGGCGTTCTCCGCTGTGAGAGGACGCCGTCTTCAGATCCGTCGAGAGAATGAGTTTCCGTCAGATCTTCCGCAAGAAAGTAACCGCCGGACACGCTCAAGCTAAAGGACCAACGCGACCACTAGGATCCCAATACCGATGACGGCGATGATGAGGAGATCTCTTGAGGAGAGAGCGCCTCCCCCGGCATCGGAAGCCGTGATCACGTCTTGCCCACTAAGATCCAGCTGAATTGACGTGCCCTCCTGTTGAGCCGCCGTATTCTGAACGGCAGCGGCAAAGGAAGAGAGCAATACGATCATAACCAGGATACTGATAATCTTAACTTGTTTTCTCATTAGGATTCTCCTTTTTTTTAATATTTTCAAGTCTGGCCCTTTCGATGTAGAGGGCCCTGACTTGAAGATAATGTTGCCGAATAAACTCCTCATCAGGGACAAGCCTGAGGGCTTGACCGAGGGACTCTAAAGCCTGGACAAGCCTTCCCTGACTCGCGTAAGCCAGCCCCAGGACGTCATGGGCGTAGGCGCTTTTTGCGTCCAAGCTGAGGGCTTTAAGGGCATAAGCCTCAGCCTCCTCGGCCTTGCCTTCTCTAAGGCTGACCATGCCCAGGCTGTACAGGGGATAGGGATCTTCGCTGAGGGATTCCTTGACTTTTTCCCACTGCTCCCTCGATTTCATGAAATCCGACCTCCGGTAATAAGCCGTGGCCAGATTGATGGAAGTTAGAGGGTCGTTTTGCAGAGCGGGAAAAGGGAAAGGGCTTTGATCGGGCACCACAGCCATCATCCACCGGAACTGGTTCCGCCCCTTTCCCAGCTCCCAGACTTTCATGAAATCCTTGGACGTCATAGCATGCCGGTCTCCGAAATAGGGGTCGTGGAAGATGATCTGGTCCTCGTCATCATCAAACCCGATGACCACCCGGTAGTGTCCTTTGCCGATCTGTTTTAGGGGTTTAGTCAGAACGATCACCGGGATGTCTTTCCCAACCACATCCTTCAAGATCCGCAGGTTTCCCTGGAAAGAGTAGCTCACAAATCCTTTGATCCGCGGATACAAGACCAACTCAGAGTTATAGGTTGTCTGGTTTTCGGAATCATAGATCTCATCCGCGATTTTCTGCTGGTTGAAGGATCGCATTTCATCCCAGTAGTTGAGGACCATAGCCAAGCAGGCCGGGCCGCAATAATTTCTTTCCAGCCATTTTTCGAAGGGAACCGTCTGGATCAAATATCCCTTTTCAGGCATGATTTTCTGGTATTTGAAAACCTGCTCGGAAAAGAGAAAGGGAGTAATCAGCCCCAGGCCCGCGAGGAGTCCCCATATCCGTCTTGAGGCCCGGATTTTCGGCCAAATCATTTTGGCGTTTTCCCCGCTAAAAAACTTTCTTTCCCTGTAACAGTCGGACGACCAGAACGATCACGGCGATGACCAAAAGAACGTGGATAAGGCCGCCACCGGCGTGGAACGCGAAAAATCCCAGAGCCCA
>JBATYS010000440.1:0-6739 GCA_049674205.1 Candidatus Aminicenantaceae bacterium | reverse complement strand
TATCGTTGAGAGTTTCCGTTGCCTAAAATCAGAGGATTGTAAGCGACACGGGTGTATTCAGAAGGAAGGTCATATGTTCCCCTTGGGGCCCTGTTTTCCTCAACAGTGATGACTTCTTCCTGTGATTTTGTCTCAACCCCTTTGACCTGCATCGAAATTTTTGTTAGAACCGGATAACCTTCGATTTTTTTGAATTCTTCCGCGAGGTCTTTTGTGAATGGGTTCATGGACAAAAGCACTGCATAAAATTTACGAAAAGTCTTTAGGTTGATCCCGGTCTCTTTGGATGCCCATATTTCCATTGTCATGGGCATGTCCATTCCCATCATGGAGATAGAAATATCGGCTGAGAATTTTTGGCTCTTCCAGCCCTTGATCACTCTCGTTTCCTGTGTCTCTGTGACCGATGAGGAGATCTTCACCACCTGGGTGATCTGCTTGGCTTCTGGTGTTAAGTTTTCTTCGAGTTTTAAGGGCAGGTCCATCTCAGAGTAGGTTTTGTCAGCATGATTGAGGATAAACACCTTGTTTTTATCCAGCCGGATGATAATTGATGTGGCGCCTCCATCATCCTGCCGCATTTTGCTTTTTGAGATCCATGTCGTACCATCATCATTGTTTGGTTTTTGGTTCGAACCGTTCATGACAGTTTTGGTTGTCTGCTTGGTTTTTTTCACTACATGATCTGCATTCACAGAGAGAGGAAGGAGGATAACCGAAAGTATGATAAATGTTAAGTAGAGCTGAACGCATCTGTATTTCATGGAATTGGTGCTGGATTAGTGGTTAATTTATCTCATTTTCCCTTCAAAATCAAATAAATTTCTTTTTGTCTTGTGTTTTTGAGATCCGGGTAAAATGAAAATTGATGATGAGTAGCACTAAAAGAATTACACCGATAATGATCCAGGTCACTCTTTCATTCACTGATGCCCAAACACCTGCGCTGACAGGACTCTCATATGGAGTTTTCGGATTGATCGGCGCCAAGACTTGTGCTTTTATGGATTCATCCCAGCCGTATGGTGATCTTTCGAGTGTCTGGCCAAAGTGTTTTTCCAGGATGAGATTTTCTTTGAAGGCGATGAGAAAATTTTCCCTTTGGACCGCCTCATCATCTGAGGATAGAGCTCTCTCCAATCTTTTGTCACGCCGGAAAAGGTGAACGCGTATTTCGTGGAGGAAAGGAGCTACGCCTCCCGGGAAGATGCGCAGATACTCTGCGTAATCCTTGCCTTGCCAATTGCGCAGTATATCGCCAAATTCCTTCGCTCTGTACTGATCGATACTCTTTAATTCTTCGAGAGTCAGGCGCGAGTAAAAAATTCCAATATCCGGGTCTCTGTGTTTAAACTTAAATTCGCTCATCGCTTCCTGGTTTTTCAAGCTGGAAAGAAAGGGAAGGACCTTTGTGTATTTTTTCACTCGTTGGGGAGTGTTAGAGAGGCAAATCCCCAAAAGGAGCAGGTTTGCTGCCAACACCACAGAAATGATCTTCATGGATTTGGGTTGAACTTTATCATAGGGTAATTTAGGCCTGACTCCCTTCCAGATGAGGATTTGAAAAAGACCGGAGGAGAGAGCATTGAGGCCCACATCTCTAAGGTCAAAATAGCGCCCAGGGACGACCCACTGGAGGATCTCATCGAAGGTTCCGACGAGCGTTCCAAAAAGAAATGCTGCAAAATAAATGCTTTTGTCGCCGATATGGTGGCGTAGAGCCCAAAAAAGGAAAAATCCTAACAGGCCATATTCGATAAAATGAATGGCCTCTTCAGGATTGGCCCAGAGCTTGAGCGTGAAGTACACATAGAGAGCCACAATGAGCACAAGCCAGATGTAACTTGATAATGTGCGAATCTTGAGACGAAAATAGAGGATATATCCAAGAACAAGGAACGTGGTTGCTGCAGCAAAGAGCACAAAATATCCGAAGAAAGAACGTCCTGCGAGGGTTGTGACCAAATTTTGTATTTTCCGCGCCAATGGAACTGTAAAGAAAATGGCAAGCGCGCAGAGCACTACCCATAGCCATGAAAGGACAATTTTTCGAGATTTTGTGGATTTCATGACCGATTAAATTTATAAAAAAACTTTAAAATTTGTTTTGACATTTTGATAATTCCTTCATTATACTATAATTAACCTGCTGGCTGGAGAGGAATCCTCCTTAGCCCCGCTTCCTTTTCCAAACCTTGGCGCCTCGACAGCCAGCGCTCTTTTTTTACCCATCTGTCTATACGTTCGTTCGTGTCCCGCATCCCGAATATTTGACATTTCTCCCTCATCCCACGAATTTGTTTATAATGCTGTTGGATTAATATGAGATGTATCAACATTTTTTATGAGGATTACCAGATATCAGAAATGCGGTATAGATCCTACATTATTCACGAGTCGAGTTTGCCGAAGATGGGAGGCGTCGGCCCATGAAGATGTGGTCTTCCACTTCGAATGGACCGCAACGAAGCAGATTCGGTGAGATCGATTCGCCCGAAGGGTAAAAAATGTTGATTACATATTTAAAGGACATGGAAAGCGAAATATTCATGATTTTGTTTTATTAAACTGGGCAATACATTAACGTTGGATTTAATATGAGATGTATCAACATTTTTTATGAATGATGTAGGATAAACAGTTTTGTGATGTAGGACGTAATCAGTGTGTAAAGACAGAAACATGGAAGATAATCAGCTTCTTATGAGCTGCCTTAAAGGAGAACTGGAGGATTTTAGAAAATTGATGGATAAGTACAGAGGAAAAAGCTTAGCGCTGGCATGGAACATCCTCGGAAACAGAGAGGATGCTGAAGATGCTTGCCAGGAGGCCTTTGTACAGGTTTATCTCAATCTCGAGAAGTTTGATTTTACAAAGAATTTTAAAGACTGGTTCTTTACCATCCTTTCAAACAGATGTCTGGATCAGCTAAGGAAAAGGACCCGCTTTATAAAGTTTTATAAGACACAAAAAGTGGAATTTAAAGAGAGGATGAGCCCTACAAGCTCGAATCCTGATCCTTCGCCGCTTATTTCTTCTAAATTGCTCCAGAAATTGAATCCAAAAGAGAGAATATCGGTCTGTCTCTGGGCGAATGAGGGATACACAAGCGATGAGATCGCTAGCGTGTTGAGGTGTTCCTCAAGCACAGCCAGGGTCCATCTGTTTAAGGCGAGAAGAAAAATCAAGTCATTATTGGAGGAAGGAAATGTCTCGCTGTAAAATTTTTAAGTATGCCTTCTCACTCGTACCATTGAATAAATGGCAGGACTTTCTTATCCGATTTCACATAGAGAGATGTCCCAAGTGTCAGAAAACACTCGTCAGCCGAGAGGCCGTTCAAGGAATAACGATACAAGAGAGCCAGTGTGTGGATACAGAGTCCCTGTGGGATGGCTTTGAGGAAAAAGTGAGAGAGGAGAAGAGGAACAAACAGCATGTTTTTAGCCCTCGTTGGAGTTGGGCTTATGGAATAGCCGTTGTGTTGGTGCTTGTTGCTGCTACGATTTGGCTGGTTTTGTCGTCTCAATTCCGAAGAATCCAAGTCGAAGAAAATCTCAACGGGAATTTTCGCATAAATTATATAAGGATCGAGAATGAGCCTGCGCAGGCATATGTTTTTCAACCTCAAGATTCACATATGATCATTGTTTGGGCACAAAAAATTATTTCGGGAGAGTAATCATGAAAATGAAAAGGCTGTTTTTTGCATGGATTCTATTGTTAGGGGGTTTTTTGTCCGTGCTATATGCACAGAGTTCGATCGATTTGAAAATGAGGTTTTTCGAAGGCTTAAAGGATGAAAGGGCCAAACCGCCTGAGTTTGTCACCTCATCTTACCTGCAACCCACAGTGACAGCGAACATCCCCTCCCGTTTTTTGTTGGCAGAAGAGCAAAGCCAGATTAAAAAGGTCTTTAATCTGAGAGACGTTCGTCTCATCACAGAATACGATATGAGCTGGAAGGCAAAAAAAGGAAAATTAGCGTATATGTTTCGTCTGAACGGCCAGCAGTTCATAATGGTTCTTGCTCCTGTTTATAAAGAGCACATAGCCGTATCTAAAGAAATGCAGATAGACCGCAGCCATCAATTCAAGATCGAGATCATGGAACAAAAGGGAGAAGAGAGAACCAGTTTGATGGATACAGAGATCATCCTTCCCGAAAAGAATATCGCTGTTTTTGGATTTGAGGACAAGGAAGGAAATTCCTATTTTCTTTCGTTCCACGTCACTGCTGTTCAGGGCACGCTCGTTCCACCGCCGCCTCCGCCACCACCGCCACCAGGAACTCAAGATACATCTGTTTCTCCTCCGCCTCCGCTACCGCCACCGCCACCAGCAGAAGTCGAACAAACCAAGGAAAAGATCAAAGAATTCGAGAAGGGCGCTGTTAAGGTCGTGGGCGATATCAAACCTCCCAAGTTGAAATTGCTGAAGAGGGTTGACCCTGTATATCCCGAAGAGGCAAGAAAGGCAAAAGTAGAAGGTGTTGTCATTCTGGGCGTGAGGACAGATGTGTATGGACGTGTGGAACGTGTTATGATCTACAGGAGCATAACACCTCTCTTGAATAAGCCGGCAATTGATGCCGTTAGACAGTGGGTGTACGAACCGCTGATCGTGGATGGAAAACCTGTGCCTGCTGTTTTTACAGTGACGGTACGCTTTAAGCTCAATGGAGATGAGGACAAAAATGAAGACATCGAAGAGATGACCAAAGGGGCCGTTCGGGCCAAAGATCAAATAGCACCGCCAAAACTCATTAAAAAGGTGGATCCTGTCTATCCCGAAGAGGCAAGAGCGGAGGGAATTCAGGGAGTTGTCATCCTCGAAATCATGACCGATGAAAAAGGAGAAGTCGTTCGAGTAAAAATACTTAAAAGTGAGAGCTCCATCCTGAATGATGCCGCAGTGGATGCTGTACGACAATGGAAATATGAACCTCTTATCTTGAAAGGCAAGCCAACTCCCGTGATATTTACAATAACGGTTGCCTTCCGCCTCAAATAAATAGAAGGATCAGAATAAGCGGAAAATGCTGAAGCCAAAGCGAAAATCATTTTCGCTCAAACGAAGGTCTCCACCGGGGAGGTACTGGGCTGTGGGTAATCCATAGGAATTCAGGGCAAAGATCTGGAAGACATGACCGCCAATCTTCCATTCCAGGCCTAATCCCCAGCCTGATGAATTCATCTGATATCCGGAAAGGACTGGTACCCATTCTGCCAGCAGAGAGAGGTCGTTGAAGAGAGTGAGCCGTCCGCCCAGGCCAACTGCCAACGTGTTTTCCGTATTAGGCTTCTCATATTTTGTGTTCGAGGCGTAAGAAGGAACGAGTAGAATCGAAAATGCATTGCTGAATTGATAGGTTAAACCCAACTGAGCGATGAATCGTGTGTTTTCTGAGCCAAAAGTGCTTCTGTCCTCTTGTCTGAGTGTCGTAAGGCCCCCGCCAAGATAAAGAAACGCGGACAGGGGTAATGACAATTTCTCCTGTTCGAGGAAAACCCACTTGAGAGAAAGCTCGAATTCCTTTAAGAAACTGCTGCGGCCTAATGTGAAACTGAGTGTATCGCTGATGCCGTATCCAAAGCTGAAATATATGGATGCCGGTCCATCAAAGCCGTAAAAAGAGTCGTAGCCTTTGCTTACAGCCGGGATAAACCTGTGGGATATTCTGAAGAGGAAATCTTTTTTCCCTATAGACATATCTGTGGGCAGGTTCATTAGACGTGTTCCCCAAAAGGCCGGCTTTGTGAAACGTCTCTCTTCCTGTGCTTGGGCCTTTAGGGTCTCCGGTTGTTCCGGTATTTCAAGCCCCTCTAATTCCAGTATCCATTCTTCGACCGCTTCGATGTCTTCTCTGCTAAGAGGATCTCGTTCATAAGGCATAGGTTTTCCTGTGATCGGCACCTCTCCTCTTAGCTTCATGAGGAGGTAGCTTTTCTCCGGGTTTGTTGTATCAACGAGTTTGAGATCGGGAACCTGCCGGCTTGAAACATCCAAGAGGGATGCCTGGAATTTGTCTGCCTCCAAATTCAGCTCCATCGGGGGAAATTTTCCGCTATGACAGCCCGCCGCGATACAGTTTTGTGAATATATTTTCGAGACTTGTGCTGTGAAGTCTGTGGAATAAACAGGCCTCTTTAAACCCAAGGAGAAAGCAAAAACAACACACACGAAGAGTATCGGAGCAGTTTTGTTTATTCGATTATTCATCATCAATTCTCCAGTGGATATATAGGGAGATCAATTGTCTTTTGCACCCCGGTCCACCCAATTTTTAATGTTCTGGATCCTGACATCACTCAGTGGATCAGCACTTGGAGGCATCCTTAAACCTAAAGTCTGTCGCCCCTCAATCTTTATCACAAGCCAGCTGTCTGTGGAATTACCGGGAAGGACGATCTTATAGGATCGATCTTGCCTGGAATCGACGTTGACGATACTGCTATAGGCCACACTCTGAGACAGGTCGAGTTCTGTTATATTCCCAGTGACATGACAGAGAGATAACGCACAATTGTTGGTGAAGATTGGCTGGATGTGTTGGGAAAAGGATGGATCTGAGATAATCGTGTCTGGTTCCGGTGTGCTGGGCTCATTGGGGCTGTCGGATCCGCACTGATAGAGAAAAACGCTGCCACAGACAATAAGAATGAATAACACCACAGTGAAATTATTCATCCTCATACACTCGCCTCCAAATTATTATCTTATCTAACCTTAATGGTTA
>JBATYS010000439.1:0-10713 GCA_049674205.1 Candidatus Aminicenantaceae bacterium | reverse complement strand
TTTTTGCTTGATCTATTCATACCGCAACGAATCGATGGGATTTGAAGAGGCAACCCTAAACGCCTGGTAACTTACCGTCAACAGGGCAATCCCAAGAGCAGCCAGAGCAGAAGCCAAAAAATAGAGCATGTTAATGGACGCATGATAGGCATAGTTCTCGAGCCATTTATTCATGAAATAAAAAGCCAGAGGCCAGGCCAGGATATTGGATATCGCCACAAGCAGGACAAACTCCCGCGACAGCAGCAGAATGATGTTCGAAACGGATGCGCCTAGGACTTTGCGGATACCGATCTCTTTGGTGCGCTGCTCAGCCAAAAAAGATGCCAGCCCTAGAAGGCCCAGACAGGCGATGAAAATGGCCAGAGTTGTGAAGGCGTTGAAGAGTTTTCCCATACGCTGCTCGGCGCGGTAAGTCCGGTCATAATACTCATCCAGAAATTGGTACTCAAAAGGAAACACCGTCGCGATATCTCTCCAGGTTTCCTCCAGATATTTGATGCTCGCTGTGACATTATCGCCTCTGACCTTGATGAACATAAAACTGTAGGGTTGTGGTTTGAGCAGCCGAATCACCAATGGTTCCACACGCGTGTTGAGCGACTTGAAGTGAAAATTCTTGACGACACCGATGACCTTCCCTCTGATGTCCCAAAGAGTGAAGGGTTTGCCGACCGGGCTATCTTCTCCCAAGAGTCGAGCGGCTTCTTCATTGAGGATAAAGGCTTCCTTTTCATCCGTGGGGAACTCCCGGGAGAAATTCCTCCCGCCTAAAATCTCCATGTTCATAGTTTCGATAAAGTCATAATCCACGGCCGTGTTATGCATAAGGATGGAATCATTCGGGTCTTTTCCGGGCCAGTTGACGGATGATGTAGAATTCACTATATAAGCGGGCAGCTGGCTGGACCAGCCTATTCCGAGAATATCGGGACTGGTCATAGCCTCACGCTTGTATGGTTCGTAGTACCGCACAGCGTTCATTCCAATGCGCATGTAGATCACATGCTCCTTGTCATAGCCCAATTTTCTGTTCCGGATGTATTCCAACTGGCTGTGGATGACCGCCGTAGCAATAATGAGTAAAATTGACAGCGAGAATTGGATCACCACTAGCACTCTGCGGAATGTGGAGCTTCTGGGGCCGGACCTCAACGCTCCTTTTAGGACTGTAGCCGGCTGAAATGAAGAGAGATAGAGAACTGGATAGCTTCCTGATATCAAACCTGTGAGGATGGCCACTCCGATAAGAGCTGCAAGAAGGTCGATCCTCTCTCCAGTGAAGAGGGAAAGTTGTTTGCCGGAAAGATTGTTGAACGCAGGAAGCAGGAGCAAGACGATCCCCAGAGCGAGCAGGAAAGCGATAAAGACAAAGAGCATGGATTCGCCCAGGAACTGCTTGATGATATCCACCCTTTGAGCACCAGTAACTTTGCGCATACCCACTTCCTTAGCCCGGTTACCGGAACGGGCGGTCGTCAAGTTCATGAAGTTGATGCAGGCAATAATGAGCACAAAGAGGGCAACAAGAGAAAAAATGTAAACGTATTTGATATCGCCGTGACCGGGAACATCTGCCGTGAAGTCTGAATAGAGGTGGATCCTTTTTAAAGGTTGGAGATGGAGCGTTGTGCTGGTTTCGGGAAGATGCTTCTTGATAAATCCGGTGATTTTCTCCTCTACGGCAGAAGCGTTCGCATTATCAGCCAGTTCGACATAAGTGAAATATGAGTTGTTTCCCCACTTGTCCAGAGGATCGCCGGCCATTTTCATGATCTCGAAGGGGATTATGAAATTGAACTGGAGGTGGGAATTGCGAGGAACATTCTCAACGACTCCGGTGACGGTCAAATCATACATGTTCCCGATCTTGAGATCTTTATTCAAAGGATCATCATCCCCGAAATATTTTTCTGCCATACTCTCAGTGAGGATGATGGAATTTATTTTTTCTAAAGCCGTTTCAGGATCGCCCTTGACAAGACGGAAGCTGAACATGGCAAACACAGAAGGGTCGGCCAGGGCGATGTCATCTTCATAGAACATCCGATCGCCGTAGCGAATGAGAAGGCGGGGGCTGCGGGTGATTCGCATTGCATTGACGACCTCTGGAATCTCGTCCTTGAGTGCAGAAGCTAAGGGAGCCGGGGTCACTGCCACCGGGAATAATTCACCCCCGGCATAGTACTGTTGTTCAACAACACGGTAAAGTCTGTCTGCTTTTTCGTGAAAGCCGTCGAAGCTCAACTCATCCCGGACCCAAAGGAGTATCAGGGTGCAGCAGGCGATACCGATCGCCAGCCCGGCTATATTGATAAAGGTGTAACCCTTGAATTTTTTCATGTTCCGTAGTGCTGTTTTGATGTAATTTTGAAACATATTTCTCCTCTCGTTCTCTTATACGCAAACGACCTCTTTAAGGTTGTTATTTTTATTGGACAAATACATTCTTAGATGTAGGATCAGCTCCCCAAGCAGACCGCATAGAAAAATGGGTGCAGGCACCTCATTCCATGTTGGAATATCGGAGTCATTCCCCATTTTGATGTAGGGTTCGTTCCTCGAATGGACCGTTTGGGAAGCAGTCCCTACATTTAATGAAAAAGGTGACAGTCCCCTTTTCTGCTTACCCCTGGAAAAAGGGGACTGTCACCTTTTAATGGCGCCAGCTCGTTAGGTCTGCGCCTGGGGGAGCAGCTTTCTTGATCCGCTCCAGGATCTTCGGCATGTACATCTGGTTATACCTCAGGCGCGAAAGGGCATTCGGCCGTGTCTGGTCGCCGTTCCAGCAGTGTTCCGCTCTATCCCCATAGTCCACTTCACCATCGTAATAGGGATCTGTAGTGCTCTCCAGGAATTCTTCGGCCAAATAGACGGCATTGTTCAAGTAATAATTGTCCATATCTCCGCAGTAGATGTGGATCTTTCCTTTGAGCTTAGGCCCAAGTGTTTTCCAATCCCGCTGGAGAATATAGCTCAAGTCGTAGTTTTCCCGCCAGTATTCGGCCACTTCTTTGTCGATCTCTCCGGTCATCTTGTCCCAGATGGGCTTGGGATACCCGTCCTCACCCACAGGGCTGTAGACAGCTTGCCAGATATCCCACTGATCGCCGGAGCGCGAATTGGTCCCCAGCACCAGCTCGCGGAGGTTGGTCTCCTCGAGGGTACAGCTGACTTGTCCCAAATAGTTCCGCATTCCAGGTCTAGGCGTTTTTTTGAATGGGCTCTTCAGGAAATAGGCGTTTTCATCCTCGTAGATGTTGACAAGTGTATACGCCCGAAAATCGATCGGGTCCGGACAAGCAGCAAAACATCCGTTGTACTCATCCGGATAGAAAACCTGCACGGCCAGTGCTTCCCATCCCCCCGTAGAACCTCCATAAAGAAACCGGGCCCAACCCTCGCCGATGCCCCTGAATTTTTCCTCGATGTAGGGGATCAACTCATACGTGATCGCATCTCCATAAGGCCCTATGTTGGCGGAATCCACGGCATAGGAGTCGTCATAATAGGGGTTGGCATGCTGGACTTCTATGATGAGCATCCGCGGAGTGTCAGGAGCGATCCAATATTTGTAAAACTCAAATGCGAGTTCCTGCTGCGTTTTGTTGTAATCAGCCCAATCGAAGCGGGCGCTGTACTCCGGTTCTAGGTCTGGGTCTGGTGGCTCTTCCCTGAATCCACCGAATGTGTACGGGAAATGGCCATGAAAGACACAGAGCGGATATCGCGCTCCAGGATGCTCATCAAAGCCCTCAGGAAGAAGCACATGGGCACCCAAAAACATGGGCCGGCCCCAGAATTCGGTGAGGAGCTTGCTCTGGATCTTCACGTGTTTGATGTATTTTGTTTCGGGAGGGTCGGGAATAGGAGGGATATTCTGGTCTAAACTGACAGTGATCATCTGGTCCTTTGTGGGGTCGACATACACCTTTTGGGGTGTGCTGTAGAGATTGCCGGGGGCGCGGTTCCAGTGCTGCCCCTCTCCCCTATCCATGGGAAGCTTGACCACATGACCGTCGGCGCGATGAAAGGTCTCATAAATATGGAGGAGCCCCTGCACCCAATACTCTCCAGCAGGAACGTTTGATAGGCTATTTATCGGATACCCTAGAACACCCTTATCAAAAAGTGCGTTTTCTCCCGGGCTCAATCCATCCACATTGATCCCGAAGATGAGCTGTGTGTCGGGTCCATCGCTGATCTGAAAGCGGGGCTCACGACCCTCATCTGTAGACAGCATTAAAAGCACTCGGCCATCCAGAGGCTCTGCACTCTGTTCTTCCGGAAATGAAATTCCTAAACGGAGCCCACCGGCAGAGCTTTCCTGACCCATCTGGCATGACGAAACACACAAAAAAACCGCAAACGTTACTATAGCAAGGAATACTTTTTTGAATAAATAGTGATTCATCCCTCTCCCTCCTAACATCATGATTGTGACTCTTATCCTATGTTCCCTTGAGCTGTTCTTAGAACCTTCAAGTTGTCCTTTATCCCCTGACTTGTAATTTTGCCCTCAAAATTTTTACTATACTCTCAAATCAAGCTCGATCCTTCCAATCGCCGGGAACTTAATCGCCAAAAGGCTTCTCGATCGATGTGCTTTCCATCCCACCAAAGTGACGGCTACCGTCTTCGGTCACGATAAAACAATCCTCGATCCGCACACCAAATTCTCCATAGATGTAGATCCCGGGCTCATTGCTGAAGGTCATCCCAGGTTTGAGCTTTAGCTTGTTTCCTCTAACCAGGTAGGGATACTCGTGCCCCTCCATGCCGATGCCGTGACCGACTCGATGGGCAAAATATTTATAATCCGGGCCATACCCCGCATCTTCGACAACTTTACGCGCAGTAAGATCGATGTGTTCGCAAGCAACACCCGGACGCACGGCTTTGAGAGCCTCAGTCTGCGCTTTTCTTACGATATCCCAAACCTTCCGCTGTTTATTCGATGGTTTACCAAAAACCACTGTACGCGTTACGTCAGACCGGAATCCCTCCACACTGCATCCGCCATCAACCAGCACGATGTCCCCCTTTTGCAGGTTTCTCACTGTCTGCGAGCCATGAGGAAAGGCCGTATTGGGCCCGAACTGAGGACCACCGCCCCCCGATACACCCATTTTTTGGTGTGCCTCCCTTATAAAACCACTCAATTCACTCCGGCTCATATCCTCACTGAGCTTCTTAAATCCCTCGCGGTAGGCCATCTTCGTGATCTTATTGGCAAGGTCCATGTAGGCCGCCTCTTTTTTAGTCTTGATACCCCTGCACCCCTCGGTGATAACGGCTCCATCGACAAGCTCCAATCCCGGAGCATCAAACTTCAGGCCGTGAACGACAAAATTCCTGACGGTCGGGCCCAGGGCTAGTTTCCCTCCAGCTGCACCGATATCTTTCATGATCCCCTCGATGAGCTTAAAGGGACTTTCATGTTCCTCCCATGTGCGGATCTCTTGTCCCTCGAGAATCCTCTCCGCCGCTCTCTTCCTTTCAAAGGCCGGACAGACCCACACAGGATCGCCCTTCCTGTTCAGCACGGCACCAAAGGTACGTTCGCTTCTTCCCCACCGGACATTCGTGAAATAGAGGAGGTTGACACTTCCGCTCAAGAAAAGGGCGTCGATCTCGTGTTCAGTCATGAGTCTTTTGGCTTTTTCCTGGCGTGCTGCATAATCCTCAGGTGTAAGTGGCTGGACACCGGCCACCATGTTCTTTAAGCTTTCCTGAGCTTTTATTTTTCCCTCTTTGGGCAGGGCAAACTTTTCCTTCACAAATCCAAACGTAGCAACAGATAAACCTCCAACCTTTAGGAATTCACGACGGGAGAAAGACATAACGCCTCCTTTTGAATGGCTCTATATCCGAGACCCCTGTGGCCCCGGAAAACGAATGGCTCTCGCCTTTTTTCCAGAACTGAAAGAGGACTCGCCCCTCCTTCAGGGCATGAAAGAAATCAATCCAGGGGCCAGAACCGGTTGTCGTACCAGATCTGTTCTTTGATCTCGTTGTCCAGCTTGGCCAGCATCATCATGTGGGTTTTTTCCCACCGGACAAGCCACCTGTAGAGTTTTTGTTCCCCTTCCGACTCAGCCTTTTCCGCCTGTTCCGTATAGAAATTGACGGCATTTTTCTCGAACTCCAGAGCCGCCGAGATGACCGCCGCCTCATATCCTGCACCGTGAACCTCTTTGACTACCTCGTCGGAGATGATCGTAGCCGTCACAGTCGCATCCCCTTGCTCGAGATCAGATGCATCTGGGCTTTCGCCTTTAAGAATTCGGGAATATTGTTTGGTTAAAAGATCGATGTGCTTCTGCTCTTCCAGGACAAGCATCTTGAAGAGTTCTTTGACGCCTTCGATATTTGTGGTTTTAGTCACAGATTCATAGAGGGCCTTGCCTTTGTGCTCAAGAAGGATCGCCCCTTTGACGATATCGAGTCTTTTATCAGTCATTTTATTCCTCTCCCGTATTTAAAAATCCAAAATCTTATTATAATCATTTTAATCTTAAAAGAGGACCAAAAAGGTGACCGTCCCCTTTTCTCTTTATCCCTGGAAAAAGGGGACTGTCACCTTTTTGTAGGGTTCGTTCACCGAACGGAACGGTTGGAAAACGGTCCCTAAACAAAAGACAGGACTTTCCCCTGCTCATTTATAGTTATCCAGATCAGTTTTTTCTCCGATGGCGTGTAGAATCTCTTTGTATAACTCAAGACGCCAATCCGGTTTTCCTGAGACAGGATTTTCTCTAAAAAGCGGGTAATTCTGCCGCATCCTGTCCGCTGCTGCCAAATCTATGGTGGCCAGGATGACCTCTTCTTTTGTCTCGCTGGCAGGCCCTGCATAAAACTTCACCTCGTGTGCCTCCTCTCCAGGCCCGAGGACAAAACTTGCTCCTGGATAATCTGACGTCCTGTCCTTTCCCACGATATTTGAAGAGGCCACGAACATCATATTCTCGATAGCACGGGCCTGCATCTGGTTTATGTAATAGGGCTTCCATCCCTTGAAAGACCCGAGCGCAGTGATGTGTACATAGAGACGTGCGCCCAATGCCGCATAATACCGCGGAAGCTCAGGAAACATGTACGTGTCATAACAGATCCCAACTCCCACCAATCCCCACGGCGTTTCGAAGGCGAAGGGTTTCTCTCCTTTTTGGCACCACCTCATCTCATTCCCGAAAGGCATGAGTTTGGCATAGGACCCGATGACTCCCTCAGGCCCGATGATAGCTGCAGAATTGTAAAACACATCCGGATCTTCACTCGACTTCTCGGGCATTCCGACAATGACATACACACCTAATTTGCGTGTCAATTCAGCAAGAGCATTCGTCGAGGGGCCCGGAATCGTTTCAGCATTCTCCTTGTGCATCTTAGCTCCAGGACCATTTTCGTAGCCAGTCAAGGCCAACTCCGGAAAAAGGATGATGTCCGCACCACGTTTTGCAGCAGCTGTAACATAACCTTTGATCCGCTCGAGGTTTTGCTCCTTGTTCCCCCAATCCGTGTTGAAATTCACACAGGCGATTGTCACCACATCTGAATTTGCAGCGGATGCCTCTAAAAAGGGACAGGCCCAAAATAAAACAAAAAGACCTAAAAGACCACACAACAGCCATCGTTTCTTTTTTTCTTTATTTTTCCTCATTGGATTCCCTCCGCTTCAGACCATTTTATATCATTTGCCAATGTACTCATTCACTGATTTTCGATAAAGATCGATCAGTCACTGCTGGAGTTGCTCCTATAAAATCGGACACTCATTGACCCTATTCATTATCACTGTAAGGCTATTTTTTGTCACGGGTAAATTGTCACAGGATTTAGGCTACAATTCATCGTCCACTATTCACTTCTCATTCATCATTGGTCATTTTGGGTGAGCGATAAATCGCTCGAAAAATTCGCAGATCCGGTTGAGGCGGTCCATCCGCCGCTTGGGATCGCCGGACCGTGACAGTTCATGCCCTTCACCAGGGTAGCGCACATATTCGACAGGCCGACCCAGAATTTTCAAGCTTTTATACAAATTTTCTGATTGTATGATTCCTGTACGGTGGTCCTCATCGGAATGGATGATGAGCAGAGGTGTCTTGATGTTCTCGACAAAGGTTTGAGGAGAATTGGCATCGAGAAATTTGCGTGCTCCCTCCTCCCAAGGATAACCGCCGTAATGATCGGGGACTAGACGCCACGCCCGCCCTTCGCCGAAAAACACAGAAAGCTCATAGACTCCCCTCTGGGCAACTGCAGCCTTGAACCGGTGATCCTGCGAGACGATCCAGGCAGTCATGTAGCCGGCATAGCTGCCTCCGGTGACAACTTGCTGATCCGGATCCACCCATTCTAATTTTGCCGCCTCATCACAGGCAGCCAGAATATCAGAGGCCGGCCCAGTTCCCCAATTGCGGTAATTGGCTTTCTTGAACTCGAAGCCGTATCCCCCGCTCCCCCGTGGATTGCAGTACACGATCCCGTAACCCCGGCTTGTGAGGAGCTGGAACTCATGCCACATGGAAAATTCCCCCGGCCCCCACATCGCCGAAGGCCCCCCATGGATCCCGAGCACAATCGGATACTTTTTCCCCGGTTGACGACCCGCCGGCTCCATCACCCAGTACTGCACTTTAAAACCATCAGGGCGAGTGAGCCATCTCTCTTCGGGAAAAACGAGCTTTTTCTCCTTGATCCATTCCGCGTTGAAGGATGTCAATTGTCTGGAATCCTTGCCATTCTTATCAGCAAGATAGAGCTCCAAAGGATTCTTTACCTCTGTAAGGGCATAAACCAGCTTATCTCCTTCAAGATCAAAATCTCGGATCCCTCTTGGGCCACCGATCAATTTCTCAACAGACCCGCCTTTATTTGAGATCCGAAAGAGTGGGAAGGTTCCTTGATCAGACGAAACAAAATAGATATATTTTCCATCAGAAGACCATAGATATCCACTGATGCTCCTGTCAAAATCGAAGGTTAATGGTTGGGGTTCGCCGCCGTTTACTCCAACGGTCGCCAATTGACGAAGGCTGTGGCCCGGTTCTCTCCTGTCTTGAGTCAAAAACAAGACCGTCTGGCCATCCGGAGAAAACTCCGGCGCCATTACCCTATAGTGCTCCCAATCGAGCAAAAGTTTCTGATCGCTCCCATCGGCATTCATGATCCAAAGGTCACTGTCCTGATTCCGGTCGGGATGTTTTTCATATCTTACGGATGAATAGACGATCCTGGTCCCGTCCGGTGACCAATCAGGTCCCTGGAAATTCTGGAAACCGTTGGTGAGTTGCACGGCTTTTGCTTCAGGTTTTACATCCACCACAAATAGATGAGAATAGGAGATCTGTGTCTGCAACGAACGTTCGGCCTGAAGATTGAGGCGATTAAAAACGCGCGGGTTGTTTTGGCTGGCATTTTTGGCCAACCAAGCGCGAATCTCCTCTAGGTTTCCATCAGGTTTGGCAACGACAATCTCTTCGCTCTCATTTTTTGTCTCTTTATCTTCGTGTTCGCCTTTTTCTATTTCTTTTGCTTTTTTCTGCTTCTCTATTTTTTTCCAGTTGGGCGTATCACTAAAATTTCTGCCAGGGCGCTCACTAGACCACATCGGTTTTCCCTCAATTGCCCAATCAGGAATCATCGAGGAGAACAAGATCTTTCGACCATCAGGTGACCACTGAGGATTAGAGGCGCCGAATTCAGCGTCCGAAACGCGATAGGCTTCCCCTCCTCTGAGCGGCAAAATCCAGACCTGTGGCCTTTTATTGTGCTCTCTCACGAAAGCGATTTGCGATCCATTCGGCGACCAGGTGGGCGAATTGTCATTCCGATCCCCATAAGTAAATTGAATCGGCGACATTGGACCTTCCAAATTGATCATCCACAGATGCCGATAATATCTGTATTCACCCCCATCGTCCTTGCCCATAGAGCTCAATACGAATACCAATTTACTTCCATCAGGAGATATGTCGATCTGGCTTATGGCCTTGAGTTTCAACAGGTCAGTTGCCAGGATCGGTTCCGTCCCTTCCTGTGAAAAAACGCTCAACACACAAAAAATCAACAACGCCAGAACAGCTGGATAGAATTTACCCTTCATAAGCATGGACATCTCCTTTTTTACAAAGTGGACCCATTATAAAAAATGTCGATAATTACTACAACTAATGCAATATCAACTCATGAATAGTCAAAGTTGATTTATGAGGTTACGGAATTGCTGCGGAATCAATGATCGAGGAGATAAGCGATGAGAGTGACCGCCCCACCAGGAGGGATGTCGATGAACTCAAGCCCCACCTCAAACTCTTCGTCCCCGGGAAGGCTTTTTATCCATCTCACCTCCCCTACCATGGTTATCACATCGTAAGGTTTCCCCAGGAAGAGCTCAAGTGTCAGCAGCGATTCCACCGGAAGGAACGTATCGGTATAGATCATGGCACCGTTTCGGGAGATATTACGAGTCAGGCTGTGGGTGATCTTTCTATGGGGGGGTGATTCCTCTTCTGGAGATACACTGAAGGATATTTGATTTTCCTCCTCTATCCTTTGATCCCTTCGCCTATCTAGAGTCATTACTTTATATTCTCCATATCAAGATAATTTTTGCAACTGGAATTTGGGACATAAAAAATCGCTATAAAATAAAACGGTCCGTTCGGGGAATGGACCGCTCGGGAAAACGATCCCTATATCTTTATT
>JBATYS010000438.1:0-5571 GCA_049674205.1 Candidatus Aminicenantaceae bacterium | reverse complement strand
GCTTGTTTGCTGAGTGGTCCGTTCCCCACGATATCGGCAAGATGTTGCATGGCTTGAGTCGCTCTTAACCATACGGCTGCAAGGTAGATATCCGTTGCGATTCCAGTGAGCGCTCCGTACTCCAGGGCACCTAAACCCGCTTTTTGGTTATCCATCAGCCCGTCATCATTGGCATCCGTGGATAAGCACCATTCATATGCACGCTCTAAAGAGTCCCAGCTTTCTCTTAAAAAATCCACATCTCCTGATCTCTTTACGTATTCATACACGGCAACGATGTAGTATGGTGTCGTATCACCGTGAATGTAGCCGTACGGGTAGTCTTCCCACCAATCGATATAAGCGGCTGCTTGGGAGAGCTCATGGGCCATCTTCCCATCATGCCGCTGCCACTTTTGTGTGAAGAGGAGAGCCTCTCGGACGCTGTCAAAAGCGCCATAGCTCAGGATGCTGAAGGAGTTTATGTAGGCGTCTCCTCCGAAAAACCAGCCGAATCCAGGGCGGCAGCTCGTGCCTGACGGCCCTAAACCTGCGATCAAACCCCTCCCCAGGTCAGGGTTATCGACCAGTAGGCTGTCATAAACCACTTTGGCCCATTCAAAGGCGAGGTCGAGCTTGGGATCAGGGATTTTTATGACCAGTGTGTTTTCTCGTAATGTGTGATAGTGGTTGACATTGTCATAATAGAGTTGGGCAGTGTTGCTCTGGAGGTCTTGGTAAGTTTTTAAGACATCCTTCCGTTTCCCTCTACCGCCGACACAGATGATGGGGATATATTTGGATCGGACAGCTTGGGGGTCTGGGATTTCGATCTTGAACTCATTCGGTGAGTCGGAGAGCATGTGTGCGGGCGTATAAGTTATTCCTGATGCTGCAGGAGACCCCACAATTCCATGGTTTTTGTGTGTGGGTTCGGAGATGACGTAGGCTTTGATTGCGTTGTCCCAGTGGGCGTACTGTCCGCCCAGCCCAGCTGGCCACATGGGCTGCAGAACTGGCAGAAATCCACATACAATGGTGAGCGGCACTGTTGTATCGATATCGAGGAGGATAAAACATCCAGGTTCATTGATGGGAGTGACATAGATCGCCTTCACAGTGAAAGATTGATAGGTATAGGTGAGAGTTGTGGCTTCTGGGATTACGTCAATGTAGGTTACGATGTCTTTACCCAGAAGAGGGCGAGTAGAGTCGGCCACAAAGAATGAGAACTCAAAACTGCGGAAGAGCTTAAGAGGATAAGCCCAGGCTTCGAACGCACCGCCCTCATCGCCCAAAACAGCAAATCTCCGCCCCGCTTTGATGAAAGATGTTCCGGGTTGAGCCAGCCGATGGAGGGCCAGTTCATTGGCCGCAATAGGGAATTCAGCGATCAAACCCTCTTGGGCCAATAGTAGCGCAGTGCCTCCAAATCCAAGAAGGAGCAAAACAACCAGAATAGATTTTATATGCGATCTCATTCAAGCAGTCCTCTTAGTGGATTATTAAGGAATATATCTGTGAAGTAAAGCCTATTCATCTGAATTATTCATAAAAAATGTCGATACTTATCAAAACTAACGCAATATCAGAATGGTACATTGTTTTTTCGGAATAGTCGTTTATGCCCTGAATTTCCAATACGATTTTCATTTGTAATCGACATTTTTTCCCCTTCGGGCGAGCCGATCTCACTACAAAGCCTTCGTTGTAGCCCACTTGCAGTAATTTACTACAGCTTCGTGGGCCACTGCCTCGCCTTTGCAGCGACCTCGGCTCGTGAATAATCCAGGTTAGATTATCAATAACAAGAATACAGTTGATAATTTTTGTTAAATCCATTAGAATGCTATATTCTAATATTCGAATATATAAGCAGGTTTGAAAAAACAACTTAATTTTGATACAAAGATAATTCCATTAAAGAGGGCAAGATATGGCTAAGCTTTCGAAAAAAAATCAAGAGTGGCTCCAAGATAAATTTGGCGAGAGAGCGAATTTTAACCGGGTGGAAAGAGTTCTCTACTCTCACGACATTGCAGCGATCGCCAGCGTTTTTAAACCCTTGATCGGAAATACTGTTCCCGACGCAGTCGTTCAGCCTCAGAATGAAGAAGAATTGATAGAGTTAGTCCAATGGGCAAATAAACACAGGATCCCTTTAACGCCACGGGGAAAAGGCTCGTCAGGATACGGTGGGATCATTCCGACGCGAAACGGTATCGTTGTCGATTTTTACCGCATGAAAAACGTCATTTCCATAGACAAAGACGGGGAGAAAGTCACCATCCAACCCGGCATCACCTGGGAGCAGCTCGATAAGAAACTCAAACCCGAAGGTTTGGTTATACGGCTCTATCCCACAAGCTATCCTTCATCATCGGCCGGTGGATGGCTAGCTCAAGGAGGTGCTGGCCTCGGATCCTACGAGTACGGCTGGTTTTTAGAAAACGTGGAGAGCGCTAGAGTTGTGCATCCCAGTGGTGAGGTCAAAGAGTATTCAGGGGATGAATTGGATGTGATTGCTGATGCCGAAGGCACTACAGGCTTCATCAGCCAGATGACCATCAACGTCCAGAAGCTGACCGATATCGGCGTTGCTGCTATCGCCTGTCCCGATGCTCACAAACTCGTTCATATCTTCGAGGAATTTATCAAGCAAGACATGCCGATCTGGTCTCTCATCTTCATCAATCCCCGTATGGCAGAGATGAAAAATCGTGCCCCTGTGATGACACATCTGGGTCATCCCGTAGAGCACAAAGTCATCCTGCCCGCAGCCTACATCGCGACCCTCGCCTTCCGCGAAGCCGACCGGGAAAAGATCGTTCCCATGCTGCCCGAGATCGTAAAGCGCTGTGAGGGTGAGATACTCAAGCAGGAGATCGCAGATCACGAATGGGAAAATAGGTTCAAACTGATGATCGTTAAAAGACTGGGGCCTTCCCTCGTCCCAGCGGAAGTTGTGGTGCCCTTGGATAAGCTGGGGAATGTGATGGAAGAGATCGAGGACAAGGTGAATCAACCGGTCGTTAAGGAAGGTGTTATCATCAAAAAGGGAAAAGATGGGAAACCCGAAGTCGTCATCCTTGGATTCATACCCAGCGACCAGAGAAAGTTCTCCTACAATTTTGTGTTCGGGCTTGTGCTGACCATCATGAAGATCGCCAAGAAGTATGGTGGGCGTCCATACTCCACAGGCCTGTATTTCACCGGCAAGATCGAAAGCATCCTGGGGAAAGACCGAGCGCAGAGACTCAAAGCTTTTAAGAAAAAAATCGATCCCAAAAAGATCCTGAATCCAAACAAAGTTATGGGAGGGAGTCCTGTCGCCAGAGCTGTGAACTTCGTTAATATCTTCGAGCCCATTGCCCGGCCCTTCGGGAACAGTGTGGTCACTCAAGTGGGAGAACGTTTCGATAAACCGGTCCGCGGCATCCCTCCTGATGTCGCCTGGTATGCCTATGGCTGCTCCCAGTGCGGATATTGTCTTGACGAGTGCGACCAGTTCTTCGGCCGCGGTTGGGAGAGCCAATCCCCACGCGGGAAATGGTATTGGTTGAGGGAGTACATGGAAGGCCGTCAGGAATGGAACCAATTTATGGTGGATACCATGCTTGTCTGCACCACATGTGAGTTCTGTAACCTTCGCTGTTCTGCCGCGTTACCCATCGAACCCTCCTGGATGAAACTTCGAGGCAAGCTCATCCACGAAGACAAGAGGATGACTTTCCCTCCTTTCGAGATGATGGATGCTGCCCTCAACGCAGAGGGAAACATCTGGGCGGGATACAGGAAAAACAGGGCTGATTGGTTCCCCGAAGAGCTCAAGGAAAAACACGGCCCGGGCACAAAAAGCAGGAATGCCTATTTTGTGGGGTGCACGGCATCCTATGTCGAGAATGACATCGGGGCTGCCACCGCAACTCTCCTCGATGCCGCAGGCATCGATTTTTCCTATCTAGGAAACGTGGAAAACTGCTGCGGAACGCCCATGCTCGTTGCCGGGAAATGGGATACTTTTGAGACCATCATGAGGAAGAATATCGAGGCCGTAAAGGCAATCGGTGCCGATACAGTGATCTCATCCTGTCCGGCCTGTGACATGATGTGGAGACACACCTATGCCGACTGGGCCAAAAAGCTTGGGATGGATTACAATATCACAGCGAAACACTACAGCGAAGTTGTGGCAGAAAAGATCAAAAGCGGGGAATTCAAATACACCCACCCCATAAACAAAAAGGTAACATGGCACGATTCCTGCCATATCGGACGGGTTTCGGGTGTTTATGAAGAACCCCGGGATCTGATCAAGGCCGTCCCGGGAGTCGAATTCGAAGAGATGGCCCATAACCGTGAAGAGGGCCACTGCTGCGGAAGCGTTCTCACCCTGATTAAGGATCCCCCTATCGCCGCAGATATCGGAGAATCTCGTCTATCCGAGGCCGTAGATATCCAGGCTGACACCGTCCTGGGCCTGTGTCCATGCTGCGAATTCCAGTTGAGAGTGACAAAGGACAAAAAGAATGTTCCCGTCGAGATCGGCGACCTGGCCGTCTTCGCATGCAAAGCTCTCGGCAAAGAATTCGAGGACCCCAGCCCCGAAGTGGCCAAACAGTGGGCCGTGTTCGAGGGGATGATCGACCTCATGACCCCTAAAGGATTTGCTGAGCTGATGGATAGTATGTGGCCCGAGATGCTGGACGCTATGCCCATGGGTATGGGAAAAATGATGCGCGCCATCGGAAAAATGGGTTTTGTCGGCGATGCCATGTTCGCACTCATGAAGCCAATATTCCCGATTCTCTTCCCCAAACTCCTCCCGGGAATGATGCCCAAAGTGATGCCGACAATGCTATCGCGAGTGGCCGACCGGATCCCCATGCCCGATTATATGGAAGAGCAAATGCCGGATATGATGCCCAAGGTGATGGATAAATTGATGCCTCACATGCTCCCCGATGTTGTTCCGCTTGTTGTGCCTAAGATGGTTTCTTACCTCCGCAGCCGCACTTAATTTGGATTATTCATAAAAGATTCTGACAAATTTATATTAAAATACTCAGTTTAAAAGAAAATTTAATATCTTATTGTCAGAATCTTTTACCCTACGGGCGATCCGATCTCACTACAAAGCCTTCGTTGTAGCCCACTCGCAGTAGCCTACTACAGCTTCATGGGCCACTGCCTCGCCTTTGTGGCGATATCGACTCGTGAATAATCCAACTAAATTTTTATCTAAATAAAAAAAGGGCCTCTTTCGAGGCCCCTTTCGATTCTGTTGTCCGTCAGGCTGTTTTGTCTGCCTGTGCAAGAAATAACAACGGACAGACCGTAGCTATTTCGCCTTTCGAATAAAGATATCTCCGTGGTATGTCTTGAACTGGAACTCCGGTCCGCCGCCATTGATGGAACCGTAGACGGCTTTCTCAAAACTGATCTTGTATCCGCCACCTTCTTCACGTTCGTCTTCAACGGCTTTTTGCGGGGCCTGTTTCACCTGGATGTCAAAATCGCTGTAGACATCGCCCATCTCGGATTTCATCCTGACGTCGGCTTTGACCATCGCCGGGAACGTGACATCGACAT
>JBATYS010000437.1:0-2385 GCA_049674205.1 Candidatus Aminicenantaceae bacterium | reverse complement strand
TTCGATGGTGAATTCGAAATCTTTCCCCTCCGCAGGCTCCATCTGTCCGGGAGTGCTCGAGACTTCTGTGATCGCGAGCAGCTTTTCGTTTTCCACATAAAAAGTCACCTTTAGAACTCCGTATCCCTGGTTGCTCATATCAAATGAGTAGTCACCCAAAATGGGGGCATACTTTTTTTCTAGGTCTTCACCTGTGTTTGCACTCGCTGTTCCAACAATCCAGAATAGGATGAAAATGAGTGAAATAAAGAACTTTAAATTGATCTTGTCTAATGATCTCTGCAATAGACCCTCCTAAATAGAATTTTTGCGTCTATTGATACTTACGGAATTGCACAAAGAAAAGTTTCCAAGGCTACTATTCTGATCTCAGCGTATCGACAGGATTGGCGAGAGCAGGAGGTTTTCTAATATTTATAAAAAAATAGTATGCACGAGAAAAATCAGAGGTATTGAGTACGGCCCTAAGAGGATTTTACGTATTTTGTGATTAGGGCCACGGTCACAATCAAAAAGATCAGAAAACTCACGGCCGATAATTCCGGATTTGCAGTCACTAGCTTCACAAGTGCGTCTTTAATGCGGACGAGGTTCGCTCTGGTGAGTTTTAGTGTCATAAATGCGATCCATGCCCAGTTCATATCCCATTTATACCAGCATTCTTCTATAGACTCAAACGTGAAATATTGCCAGATTGACAATTATGGATTGTTCTTCCTGAGCTTCTATACACTCAGTCCTTCATCCTTTCTGTATTGGTGTGACCACCATCACGAAGGTTAAGAACAGGAGGATGAGGACCACCAACGGGAAAACAAACCACACGATCCGGCTTAGAGTGAGTGGTTTTTGACCTCTGCCGGCCTTAACGGAGCGGTCTTCCAGGGGATTTCCCACTAACATCATACCCAGGAGTGCAATAAAACAGGCCGAGAGGATAAAAGTTATGGCTGCGGCGATCTCCTGGATTCCCCGTGATGAGAAGCCAAACATTGCCTGAACGAAACCCATGAGCGTTGCAAGGAATCCAGTCAGTGCAAATCCTACGGTAAAAGACCTTCCGGCCGCAGCATTCCCCACGAAGAGAGCGATCGCTATTGTCCCGCCCAGCACCACGAGAAGAGACGGCCAATGGAGGAACAGATCCTGAGGTTTGATTGGGCCTTCGAATGCCATTCCCATTAATGGAGTAAAAATGGCCCATCCCAAAACAAAGATAAAGAGGACATACCCGATGATATTTTCAAATTTTAGATTATGGAGAGTATTGTCTTCTGGTTTTTCGAGAACTCCTTGTGCCTCTTCCTTCGACTGTGAATTCAAAGTTCCTCTAATTTTTAAAACGGGAACAATGCAGATCACAGCAAGGATCATTCCGTAGACCGCGGATAAATAGGATGCCGACATCCGGGTTGCAATGCCAAATATACCTCCCTCCGAGTTTCCCAATGCAATGACAAAGCTGATAACACTTCCGAGAACTCCCATCATCCAAAAATTCCGTACGGCCCTCTCCCAGAAGTATCCGGACTTTCGTTGTTCTTCCGCTGAGTCTGGACGACCAGAGGTATGCTTTAAGGCCAACCCGATCTCCTTCAAAGAAAAGCTCATCAGAGTCAACGTGACTCCACCAAGAAGAACAAAAACAAAACCCGGACCGCTCATTAAGTCTGTAAACTTGCCGGAAAGGATCACCGCAAATACCAGACAACAGATGACCAATATCCTGGAAGAAACAACCAGGATTTTTTTTGAATTTGTGGATCGAGTCATAGTCCTTCTCCTTTTGGCATTATTCTCTATCTGTCATGCTTTTTGACTTTCTTTTATTGGTTGTGGGGAAAAGAGCTCTGGGGAAAGCGGGATGTTCCATGTGTACCGGACTGCAAAAATCAATGTTTCCTCATCGCGTTCGTCCGCAGAAAGAATTTTTTTGATGGTAACAGGAAGATAAGTGCAGAGATCTACAGTCACTTCCAGAATTGCCCTCTCGTTGGGAAGCGCCACTGTGAATATTCCCTGCCCGCACTCCTCCTTCTGGTATTGTATGAGTTGCCACTCTTCGTACATCCGCTCTACAAGTTCTTTGGGTGCGAGGTATCCGACGATGGGCCGAAGCACAGGGTCATTGAACTGCGCAAGGTGTTTCTCTTTGCGCAGCGTATCGTTCACATGATCGGCAATGACGATATCTTCCTCTGAAAGCCATATTGTTTTAAGGGGCGTATTATCGGATTCTTCGACCTTGATCTTCGACAGGTTGGGTGAGAGCCATTGAATAGAATATTTGAGTGGTTTCTCATTTTCTCTGGACATCTGGATCGAGCACTCCATAGACTGGGATCGACTCATTTGACTTGAGACCACGACCGAGGTGCCGAGAAC
>JBATYS010000436.1:0-7451 GCA_049674205.1 Candidatus Aminicenantaceae bacterium | reverse complement strand
GACCCAACCTACCCGGGCTACAACGAAGGCTTTGTAGTGAGATCAGCGGGTAGGTTGGGTCGGCGCCCGTAGGGTAAAAAATGTCGATTATATTAATGAGGACTATGAAAACGGAATTGTCAGATTGGTTTGCTGGAAGAATATAGTAAATTATTGAAATTGATTTATTTGTAATAAGTATCGACATTTTTTATGAATAATTCAGGTACAAATTCAAAAAAAATATAAATCGTATGTTTATAGACTTTTACTTTTTATATTTTTCGTTTAACGGCAAGCAGAGATGTTAGAGATCGAAGTTAAAATCAAAATTGAACACTTGGCCGATGTCAAAGAAAAGATTCTATCTCAGGGAGCGATACTCGCCAAAGAACGATATTCGTACGATGACACTTTTTATGATTGGCCCTCTCTAGAATTCCGAAGAAAACATCATGCCTTGAGAGTCCGCAAAATCAATAAAAAGACATTTCTCACGTTCAAGGGACCTGAACAAAAATCGAGAAAATTCAAGATCAGAGAGGAGTACGAAACTGAGGTTAAAAATGAGAGACATCTGAGGAAAATCCTTAAGTCATTGGGGCTTCAGCCAATTTTCCAGTATTCGAAATTCAGAACTGTATTTCGAAAAAAAAGATTGACAATCTGCTTAGATGAAACACCTGTCGGCGATTTCCTTGAACTCGAGGGACGACAAAGCGAGATCGTGAAGTTTGCGCATGCGCTGAACTTCTCCAAAGAAGATTTTATCAAGCTAGACTACGTCCAACTTATACAAAGAGAAAAAAAGTCGTGAATCAGAAGGATTGCGAACAGGAGAGGATCAGTTTTCTTATTTTTTTTTGCTGGATTTCTTCTTCGTGGTCTTCGTCTTTGAGGTTTTAGGCTTTTTATCAGGAGTATCTTTCTTTTCCGATTTTTCTTTTGCTTGGGCTTCTTCTTTTTTAGGAGCCTCTTCTCTCAGGATGCCTTCCTCACCGATCCCCAGTTCCTCTCCGATGAAGGCTTCATCTTCAACCCCATGGAACTCTTCTCCTTTGGGTTGGACGATTTCGTAATCGATCAAACGTAGCTTGACTTCTTTTTGTGCAACAAGAATAAGATTTTTTGATTTGGTCTTGATCTTAGGTTTTGATCCTTGGAGCAATTGCTTTGCCCTCTTTGATGCAAGGATAACAAACCTGAATTTACTGTCGAGGTCGCCATAAGCTTTCAAATGGATATTTCTCCGAATATGGAATCTTGATATAAACAAGAAAGATAACAGAAAAACGAACTGATTTCAACACTTTTCCACACTTTTCAGGGCTTAGCATCGTCCACTTTTCGTGTTTCCCCCTAATTTTCCCTAAATTATTCATGAAAATGTCGATACCTAGCATAACTAATACAATATCAGAATGTTCCATTGTTTTTTCTGAATGCTCATTTGGGCACTGCATTTCCTATGCAATTTTCATCTATAATCGACATTTCTTCCCCTTTGGGCGCCGACCCAACCTAACCCACTGATCTCACTACAAAGCCTTCGTTGTAGACCCTTCGCGGTAGTTCACTACAGCTTCAGGGGCCACTGCCTCGCCTTTGTAGCGATATCAGCTCGTGAATAATTCAGGTTTTCTATAAAAATTCTTCGGAATTGCATTTTTTTATGTAAAATTTTTTGCTTCTTGACCGTTTTTTTTCGGCGCATTTTGCCATAATTTTTGATGCAGTAACAGAATAACGAATGTTGGTGCAAAAGATGACGATTTCTATTTAACAATCAGGGTGAGTGTGTTAAAATATTTCGCTAAAATGGATATCGAACCTAAGGTCCCAATGCTCTCGATTCACTCAGATTCCGAGAGAACAATCTGGTCCGTCGGAGGGGGTAAAGGCGGAACGGGGAAAAGTTTTATATCATCAAGCTTGGCCATCTATCTCTCTTCACTCAAGGAAGATGTTGTCCTCATCGATGCTGACCTGGGAGGGCCAAACCTGCACACATTTTTGGGGATGGAAGAGTCCAATATCGATCTGGGCCACTTTTTCACGAACAAGGTCCCAAGACTTCAGGACACAATATCCCTCACGCCCTTTGAAGGGTTGAAACTGATCAAAGGAACAGAAAATGTCCTCTTTACATCGAATATCAACTATTATAAAAAGCTTAAATTGATAAGACACATCAAAGCTTTTGATACCAAAAGAGTTATCATCGATATCGGGACAGGAACTTCCTATAATTGTATCGATTTTTTCCTGTTATCCAATCCTGGAATTCTCGTAGTGAATCCAGAGCCTACGGCGATCGAGAATGCCTATTATTTTTTAAAATCCTGTATCATCAGAATCCTAAAATTCTACATTGACCATTATGGCATTCAAGATCTGGTCAAAAGGGTCTCAGATCAGATCCAGGACACCTCAAAATCGATCTACAGTTTTTTCAGTGAGATCATTTCTCACGATAAATTCTATGCGGATCTTCTCTACAAGGCATTGCAGAGGTTCAATCCATGTCTTATAATTAATAAGGCACGAGATGAGCACGATGTCCTGCTTGGTGAGTCGATCGCAAATGTCGTCCAAAAATACCTTGTGGTGGAGCTTAAATTCATGGGTGCGGTTCCATTCGATGAAAACGTCCACTGGAGTCTGAAAGAGAGAACTCCATTTATGATTAATCATCCTGATTCAAAGGCTGCCAATGCTGTCAAATCCATTGCGGAAAAATTGACCGGCAGGAACGAATCCAAGAGGATGGCAGGCGAGGTCAAAGCATCATGAGTCTTAAAAAGATCGAAGACATGGACCACTATGAGGTCTTGAACATAAACAGGAGTGCGTCACAGCAGGAGATCCAAAAAGCCTATATCATCGCAAAAGCGGCCTACCAGAAAGATTCACTTGCACACTACAATCTCGTCTCTGAGGGTGATCGGAAAGAGATGATGACTCAAATCGAGCGGGCTTACCTAACCTTGAGCCATCCAAAAAGGAGGAGAAAATATGACCTCAGGACATTCCACTACAAAAACGAAAACAAAGAGGCCTCCTTTTATAGGGGATCCACACAAAAAATGGTGATTGAAGACGGGGAGCAAAAAGGCTTTTGGAAGAGGCTGAAATATAGAATACTCTTCTTTAAAAAACCGTAAGTGTCTCCACAGGTTAATATTCTTTTATAATATCATCTTTAGTGCCAAAGGCTCCGTCATGACCCGCTGAAGTGAGCCGAAAATTTTCGTCAGAAAGCCGTTCATATTTAATATTATTTCCCCAAGCATCCCACTTGCCGGTAGTGAGCACTGGCGAGAATCGAATATCATCCAGGCGCTGTGGGGTTGTCCCGTTACTCACGATATAGGAAAGGACTTCCTTCTGCAAAGAGGATAGATTCGTTTCCGTCAACTTTTGTTTTGTCGAAGAAAAGGCTTCTATTTGCTCTGGGATGTCCTTATTTCCTCCGGATTTTAACGTGTAGAGAAAAAAAACCACAACGGCAACGAGAAGGATGATGACCATAAATCCTCTGATTTTCATGATTCCTCCTTTAAGGCCTCCTACTAACTTTTTCTTCCCTCTAAGAATTCCAGGAGATCATTTTCATTGATCCACCACTTTCTTCCGATCTTCTGGGCTCTGATCTTACCAGATTGGACCAATTTGAGAGCTGTGACCTTACTGATCTGGAGTTTGTCCTGGATGTCTAGTAGAGAATACTGTTGGATGACCTTGCTTCCTAGCCATATTGTTCTCATCATGTTTCTCTAATCATTCAAAAAAATGTCGATCATGAATGACTTAAATAATTTTAAATTTACTTAATTTTATTATATTATACTATAACTCTCTCCAAAAAAGTCAAGTGTTTCCCATATTCTTTTCATCGCTCCCTGGGAAAAAAACTTATCCTCTAGGAAATAAAAATGTTCAATTCTAACCCATGAAAATACGACTAATTCTATGCAACGTGTTTAGCTTTGATTCAGGAGTCAATTAAAAAGAGTTACAATGAAAGACCTAAAAGTACTGGTCATCGATCCCGATTTTGATTATCTCCAGCTTATCTCTCAATTCCTTTCAGCCGATGGTTTCCATGTGGTAACGGCCACGGATGGCGAAGAGGGGCTGAGAAAAGCGATGATCGAAAGCCCGGACCTCATCCTCATTGAGCCTATGCTCTCAAAGCTTCATGGCTTCACTCTCTGCAACATCGTTACAAAAGAATTCAAGAAAAAAATTCCTGTCATCATTCTCACCAATCACTACCAGGATGCTCGTTTCAAAAAAGAAGCTATCCAGGTCTATGGTGCAGCGGCTTACCTGACGCGGCCCATAATGAAAAAAGAGCTGCGGTCCACGATCTTTGATGTCCTGGGGAAAAAATCCATGAAAGGGATGGAAGAAAAACCAAATCCTCAGGAATCCGATGTGAAAGAACCTTCCAAAGAAGAGTCAAAGGAAATTTTATCATCAGAGGTCGTATTGGAAGAAGCATCAGAAGTAGTTGTAGAAGTACCACAGGAGGTCGAAGAGGAAGCTGTCTCTGAGACTGTAGAGGAAGTCGCGCCAGAGATCCTTGTAGAGAATCCACCAGAGATCGAAATGGAAGAACCACAGGAGATTGTAGTGGAAGAACAAGTCGAATTCACAGCTGAGTCTGTTGAGAAGCCCACAAAGTCTTCGAGAAATAACGGCAACGGGTCCAACGGAAAAACCAAAGTGGACAAAATGATCGACGACATCGAGTCTGAATTCGGCTTGCTCACTGACAAAAAGGTGGCAAACAGTAACCACGATCTCCAAATCTGATCAGCTGAAGGGTGTATTAAAATCGGGTCTGACAACAACTCGCCTTCAAATCTCCAGGATTTGAAACACAAGGATTTTTTTTATCTAATGGAGAGCTTCCACAGCGTCGATGCCAAGAGTGTTTTCCTCATCATTAATTCTAATGAGTTTTGCAGCAATAACTGGATTATTATGAGGTTTAAACATGATCCGGATCTTTTTGACATCTGCTATTTCACCGAGATCGAACTCCTCAGGACTATTCATGCCCCCACCTTTGCCAATTTCCTCCCAGTCGCCACGGCCATTCATAACAAGAATGCCATACCAAAATCCCTCCTGAGGGTCGACGCCCATTGGCCTAAATGGCATTCCGTCCTCCTCATTTCCTCCGGGTGCCACCTCCTGATGACCTGTCAGTCGAGCATAAATTGCGATATCAGCTCCCGGTCCGTTTTTGGCATTGAATTCAAGATCTAGAACTCCCATTTCAGAAATTTCGGCAAATTGGTCATCAGGACTGCTCAGTGCAAACTCGGGATTTTTTACAGGTGCTGTATAGAAAAGGACCTTTGTGGCGTTTTTACGATATCCAAATGCATCACGGCTCTGATTCTCCCCAGAGGTTTTTTGTCGAGGGGTTGTCTTAGTGGAAGGGCGAGGAGCCGTTCGTGGTCCTGGTTGAGTTCCCTCCCGGGAAGATGAAACCTGGGACTGAACAGCGATCATGGGCAATCTTGTTGGCTTTTTCAGATCTGCATTTGTCACCACAATGGTTGTTTTCCCTTTAGCTTTGAGAGCGGCCCTTCTTTCTTTTTCTTTTTTAGCAATCTCGACGAGACTTTGAGCAGAGAGTAGCGCAACACATGCAAACACAACAAAAACGGATGTGGATATCTTTCTGATATTCTCCCCCAACATAACAATAATAAGTATAGGCTAGTGCGCTCAAAAGTCAACTTATGAACAAAAGCAAAGCATGTTCTATTGAAAAATGGTCATTCTTTAATGTATTATTAGGTGGTTATCTTTGACACTAAAGTCATGAGGGGGCCGAATGAAAGATAATTTTCAAAATCCCGAAGAAAAGCGGAAATATCCTCGTGAAGAAATCTATGCAAACATGAGCTACCGAGAGCTCGTTCCGTCAGGAGTGGCGGGTATCATTCAGGACATGAGTCAGGGGGGGATGTGTCTCATTCTGAACAAAGAATTTCCTCCAGGAACAGTTCTTGAGGTGACATATGAGTTGCCTGAAGAAGAGCACCGGAGCGTCGAAAAATTTGTAAAAGTCATATGGCAGAGAAAAGCAGATGAAGGTTTTCTAACAGGAGTGAAGTTCAGTCAATAGTTGAGGCCAGAATCGGCCAACTCCGCCACACTCCCCAAACAGAAATGGACGCAATCCACAATTCCGTGTGGACACGGTGTGGATAAAATGACTAAAAATGACTCGATTAAATTAACTCAGACTAAAACAAAATTGGCTCTTTACAGGGGAAAGTGGTGTGACCCGTGAAGGACTCGAACCTTCAACCTCCAGATTAAGAGTCTGCTGCTCTACCTCCATTTACCAGGGGAAAAATCGGGAAGGCCTCTGTCATGTCACGAATGTGTAACAGATCTTCCTCGTTTTCAGCCTTTTTTGTGGCATTTTTTCTTAGAAGTTCTACTGCCCTTTCCTTCTGTTCACCGCATGAATGAGTATAGCGTTCGGTGATTTTTACCGAACTGTGACCCAACAACTCCTTCACTGTAATCAGGTCTACTCCCCTCTCAATTAACCGCGAGGCAAATGAGTGTCTAAGATCATGGAATCTCAAACCGCTGATTTTGGCCCTTCTACACGCAGCATTGAAAGCAGTTTTAATTGTAGTAAGTGGTTTTCCCGTTTTTGAATTCAGGAATACTGTCGCATTCTGATTACGCGTGCTCTGTAACCTCAACAGCTCATGGTAGAGAAAGTTGTTTAGTGGGACATATCTAACTAAACCACTCTTTGTTTTTTCCACCCGAATAATCCTGCTGCTTAAATCAATCTGATCCCATTGGAGATTTAAAATTTCCCCAAGTCTCATCCCAGTATTGAGGGCAAAAATAATAATCGGCTTGATATGCTCTGAGCATTCCTCAAGGAGCATATGTTCTTCTTTTTCAGTTATTGTCCTTGTCCTTTGTCTGTCTTTCTCTGAATAGAGCTTGACCTTTGTTGCTGGATTCTGCTCAAGGCAACCCTCTTCAATTGCTAGGTTTAACATTTTCTTTAGCAGGGCAACATAACGATTTATTGTGCTTCTTGAGTTTCCTTTACTCAGTCGTGAGGCCCTGAACTTCTGAATCATCATAGGGGTAATTTCTCTGAGTTCCATGTCTTTAAAATACTCGCTTAATCCTTTCAGATTTCCATAGTCCGTTCTATAGCTTCTAATCTTTACCACAGCAGCATAATCCCTAAGATATATCTCAGAAAAGGCACTGAAGCCAATTTCCCTCTTTTTGTTCTTAACTCCGCATTTCCTAGCGTGCTCATTGAGAATAACATTTTTCAATTCAATTTCTGCATCATTTGCAGTAACAGCATGTGCTGCGACCCTTTGTTGTCTCATTCCATTAACATCCTTGTAGTCAAGATACCACCTGATTTTTCCCTTTTTTGTCTTCCTTTGATAAAT
>JBATYS010000435.1:0-5493 GCA_049674205.1 Candidatus Aminicenantaceae bacterium | reverse complement strand
GCACTTATCTTCTTTATTCTATCTGTAATCTCCTTTATTTCTTCTTCCCGCTTTCCCCTTGCACTATTATCCCTGTTGATATCAAATATTCCCCTCATAATTTCCGGATTATGCTTTATCTTCTCTTCTAGCAAAAGAACTTCGGTAAGAACAAGTCGAGTTTTAGAAAGAGATTTAATAATGATTTTTTCACCTCTTTCAATTTCCTTTGCAATAGCTAGCTCTTCTTCCCGTTTTAAGAGCGGGATATTGCCCATATCCTTAAAATAGAGATTCACAGGATCGGTGGTTTTTTCCAGACTCTTTAGAGAAACATAGCTACTGTCCCCTCTTTTAGAGATAATTTTTCCGTGTTTATCGAATAATTTTATCCCAGAGTCATCCATGGATCTGAGAAAACCATTATAGGCCTCCCCATCATTAGAATCATCATGAAAGGCTTTTTTGCCTTCTTCAAAAAAAAGACATCCTTTTTTCTTTCCTTTTAAAGGGAGTTGTTGAGAGGAATAGCTGAAGGAATTTATATAATCTTTCATTCTCATAATTAAATTCTTAAACGAGAAAAATGTCAACAGAACTTCCGCTGGGAATCCAAAATTGAATAGGAACTATTATTTTGTAATATATTACGACATTCGTTAGATTCGCTAAATTGACTTGCAATTAAAAGCTATATTGCTAAAATATAAAATAAGTTCACTCTCTTTGACCGGCTGGAGAGAGTTCCCACCGATGATTCCAATCATCAACCCCCTTTTGCTGACAACAGCCGGCAATTCGTTAGATCACAAAGCGAAATGGTGATAGAATTGATATAATGAGATACAGAAGGGGGTAGAATGAAATACTTTCTGATTATTCACTATCATACTATAGAAGGTAAAACCAGTAAAAGAATAGGTGAATATGATTCTTTAGAAGATGCAGAACTAGAAGTTAAGGCGCTGGAAAAGTATGGCTTCAAAAAATATGTAAAAGGAGAGTCAGGTATTAATAACTACTTCTACTATCCACCATCTTCCATCATCAGATATCATATTGAAATGACATCTTAGATAGACGAAAGCGGGGGAGAGAAATTCTTGTGGGAGAGAAAACAAAATGTCCTTATTGTGGTAGCGGCCAAATCAAGGAGCGTGTGGCGATTAGGTATGAGGATTATGATAAAAGCTATACTGTTTATCGATGCCTGGAATGTGGCCGAGAATTCAGTGAGAAGGACTTAAAGAATACCTACTTGCCTCATTAGAGAGACGAAAGCGCTCGAGCGAATTCCTCAGGAAAATATAAAAAAATTACAAAAAGGAATAAAAATGCTAACAAAAATATGCCCATTTATATCATCAGGACCAGATGGAATTTTCATGTGCCAAGAAGACAAATGTAGATTATGGGACGAAATCCTGAAAAGTTGCGTCTTTAGTAATCTGCATTGGCTTCAAAGTCAACCTTCTAAAAACAAATAATGCATAAGAATTAGGAGAATTTAAAAACATGGCACAATTGTGGAAATAAATTTAAAAATAGACGTTATCTTTCGTCAGCTTAGCAAATTCTTTACAGCCTCAACTCCCTTTTGCTGACAACAGCCGACAATTTGTGGGCTGATAGATAAAGCGTGGCGGAATTTATATAATCTTAAGAAAGCAGAAGTAGGTTAAAATCGTCAAGTTAGCGATGAAAAATCACCCCCATATTCACCTTAAAGTGAGGATTTACTTATTTATCAGATTTTTATATGCTTAATATGAATTTCGGCCTAAGGGTTCACAAAATGATTTATTTTTTAATAAAAAGAGTGATTTCGTTATAGTCTATGTGAAAGAGGTGGGAAACATGAAAAAGATTTTAGGCCTAGTATTATTTTTAGGAATTTTTTGGTTAGCAGGTTGTAGCAAAAGCAGTCCTATTGATCCACCGCTTCCACCACAGGAGCTAGCTCAGACTGCGCCAACTATCTCAAGTTTTAAAGTCACAGATGGAAATATTCTCTTTACACAGATTACAGAGCTTAAGTGGGATGTGAAGGATGCTACTAGCATTACTATTGATAATGATGTCGGAGATGTAACAGGTAGGACATCTGTTGAAATTTCGCCTGAAGAAACTACTGAGTACACTTTGACTGCAACCAATAGCGTAGGTCAAGTCACAAAAAACATGCCAAGTTGAGGTTGAGGAAACTGCAAGACTAATTATGGTTGGAGAGCCAGTTCCAATGTATCGGCAGTGGCCTGATGAACCAGAGCCTACGTTTCATGGCTATGAGGGAACTGTAAAGAACATCGGGAATAAGAAGGTTGGAGGCTCATCGTGGTCTTTTTCGGTTAAGATGTACGACAAGAATGGGGTCATTCTATTCGATATGGCCTTTCAAAAGTCGTATGCCAGTTTACAGAAATTCCCTACTTTGCTAGAAGGTCAAACAGGAGATTGGGCGTGGTCTTGGTATTGGCGTTCGCTTTATAGTTTTAAGTGTCCCCCAACGGCTGCATTAGTTGATGTGTCGAAGACTGAATTTCAGTTAAGATTTCCAAATTGGACAAAATTTGAGTGAGGTTACCTTGAACTTTAAATTAGAAGAAAAATTTGGAAGCTAATTTCTTGTAGAATAAAAAATCTTGTGCCGATCGATCCTAATAGAATCAACAGGCCGCTTCAGCTAACTTTTTTATCTGCTTCAATTCATATCTCAAGTTAGAATCTCTTATAATCTTAATAAGGTTGAACGGTAACCGCACGGTTTTCTCCACCACACAATCTGATCACTTAATACCGTTATTGAGAATTCTCTCCATTACGGTCTTGGAAATACGGACTATTCCTCAAGATTATTTGAAATCTTAGAGAGCATTGGTTATGATGTTTTATCCTTTGCTCTAATTACTGGAGAGAAAAATTTCAATGAGGAGGAAAAAGTGAATATCTTTGTTTTTGTAAAAAGAGTTCCAGATACAGAATCCAAGATCCGGATAAACCATGAGACGAACAGCATCGATGAAGAGGGGCTGAACTTCGTCTTGAGTCCCTACGACGAGTATGCCATGGAGGAAGCGCTACGTATTAGAGAAGCCAAGGGAGGTAAGGTCACTGTCCTCTCTGTGGGCCCTGAGGAGACGAGGGTCGTCCTGAAGAAATGCCTGGCCATGGGGGCAGATGAGGCTGTTCTCATCAAGGATGACACTCCAGAGCTGTATGATGGTTTGCGGACTGCCAAGATCATCGCCCATGCCATGAAGACCAAGTTTTCGGATTACAGCTTGCTCCTGTTTGGGAAACAGGCTGTTGGCGGGGATAATGCTCAAGTTCCCGTGATGGTGGCCGCATTGCTGGGATTACCCCAAGCCAACGTAGTCACTAAACTGGAGATCGAAGGAAACATGGCTATCGCCCATCGTGAGATCGAGGGAGCCTCTGAGAAAGTGACCGCTCCTTTACCAGCAGTGATCACTGCCCAGAAGGGATTGAATGAACCTCGCTATGAAACGCTCAAGGGGATCATGATGGCCAAGAGGAAAGAAATCCCTGTATTGACACTCCACGATCTCGGTTTGGATGAAGACACACTCGTTTCACAGTTGGAGCTTGTCAAGCTGGAAAGTCCCCCCGCACGTCAAGCAGGAACGGTTATCGAGGACGAGCCGGAAGCCGCGGCGAGACGAATGGTAGAGTTTTTGCGCAATGAAGCGAAAGTGGTTTGAAGGAGGAGCACAATGATTCTTGTATACATAGAAGTGAGAGAGGGGAAGGTTAAGAAATCGTCTTTAGAGGTTCTCTCCGAGGCAAAGAGACGCGGAGATGAACTCGGTCAGGAGGTATTTGCTGTTCTTGTCGGACATGGCATCGAATCATTGGCTCAAGAGGTTGGCCAGTACGGCGCAAAGAAAGTGATCGCTCTCGATAGTCCTCTTCTGAGTTCTTATTCTCCATCTGGTTATGCCTATGCACTGGCCGGGCTCTGCAAGGAACTGGCCCCAGGGATTATCTTTTTTACTGCCACATCCATGGGGAAAGATCTGGCGCCACGCCTGGCGGCTCAGCTAGGAGTGAGCCTTGCCTCAGACTGCATCCAGACTGCTGTCAAGGATGGCAGCCTGGAAGTGAAACGTCCCATTTATGCAGGAAAGGCGTTTGCCACCTTCCGGTTTAAGTCATCCCCCATAATGGCCACCCTCAGACCCAATGTTTTTCCTTTAGGTCCCCCCGTGGATGGACAGGGAGATGCGGAAAAAAGAGAAGTTGTGGTTCCCGAAGACCAGGTCCGGGATCGTGTCGATGAGGTTTTAAAAGAAGAGGGTATAGAGCTCGATGTCACAGAAGCCGAGATCATCGTATCAGGGGGGAGAGGCTTAAAAGGCCCTGAAAATTTTGAACTACTCCGAGAGCTGACAGGGATCTTACCCCATTCTGCGGTGGGAGCATCGCGTTCTGCCGTAGACGCCGGCTGGATAGACCACCAGCATCAGGTCGGGCAAACAGGAAAAACCGTCTCTCCCAATCTCTACATGGCATTCGGGATCTCTGGAGCCATTCAGCATATGGCCGGCATGTCATCATCGAAGGTGATCGTGGCGGTGAACAAGGATGCCGAGGCGCCCATTTTTAAAGTGGCCGATTTTGGTATTGTGGGCGACCTCTTCCAAGTTCTTCCTCTGCTCAAAGAGGAACTGAAAAAGGTTTTATCTGAATAACTGCTAATATTAATGACTCGGTGACACCCCTTGAGGCCAGGATGCCTGGTATCAGCGAGTATGCGAACCTGTCAGAATATTCTATAAATGGCCAAGGGGATGATCACGCTGAGGACTAAGCTCGCGAGGACCTCAGACAGTGTATGACCGACGCTCTCTCCCAGTTTTTCGAACTCCCCATTTCCATCGATCAGTTTGTTGAGCGTGTGGGCCTGTCTGCCGATCTTAGGCCTTACACTGATGGCATCATACACCACATTGAGAGTGATAACGACGCTGATGATAAAATAATACGAGAATCCGGTCTCGAGGTACATCCCCGTTGCGAGAGGGGCTACCCAGGATGTGTGCCCTGAAGGCATGCCGCCCTCTTCCGCGAGGAATCTCTTTTCGAATTTTCCCGCCTTTTTCCATTTGATGAGCGGTTTCAGAATGTTCACTACAAGCCATGTGACAACAATACCGAGGATTAACTTTGTCATTTCTCTCTCCCGAATTTGCTCTAATAGGGGTCCTCTCCGGATTGGATGATATCCAGGAGCACTTGATTCCTGTCGGAGCGAGTCTCTCCGACACTCGTTACGTATATCGCCGGGGCATCAACCACAGGGCATTTGTTCTCGCAAATCCCACATCCTGTGCATGTCGCCATATCCATGACCGGAGCCTGGGCTGATTTGATCGATCCGTCCGGCTGTTCGACATTGGCAGTGATGAATTTAATCGCTTTCGGCGAAACAGGGCAATGTTCTTCGCAGACGATGCAGGGATCACCAAATTTCCAGGGGATACACCGGTCCTT